>JABDKI010000045.1 GCA_013002295.1 Altererythrobacter sp. | reverse complement strand
TCCTGGCGCAGCTGGTCACCCATATCGGCGGCCTTCTTCTTCTCGACCAGAGCTGCTCGAGCAAGATCTTCGCGATCCTTGCTCAGCGCCAACTGGGCTTTCTCGCCCCAATCAGCTTGCAGCCGGTCCAGCTTGACCACGTGGCGGTGCATTTCCTTTTGATCCGCGATCGTGCGCGCCGCGCTGGCGCGAACTTCGACCAGCGTTTCCTCCATTTCGAGGATGATCATGCGGATCATCTTGGACGGGTCGTCGGCCTTGTCCAGCATGTCTGTAAAGTTAGCTGCGATGATATCGCGGGTACGGCTGAAAATGCCCATAAAGGCTGCTCCGTTGAAAAAATTCTCTTCAGTGTTCGAACGCGTAGTGCTCTGAGTGGGGGTTGGGCTCTGGCGCAGGCGTTCGATTTCTGCATCGAGCCTCGAACGCTTCTTTGAGCGCTCGGGGGAAAGAGATTGGGCCGGAGAAGCGGCGCTGCGACTGGAATGCGCGCCGGCAGGGTTGCTCGCGGGGGGGACAGAGCTCTCCGGCCCAAAGGGGGTATTATTGTCAGGCTTGGTCATGCCATCTCGACCAGCAGGCCTGAAGCAACCGGAGTTGCTGCGACTGCAGGTGCTATATGCATCTGTGTGCTAAGCGCGACGAACAAAGTCATCGCTGCAATGCTGGCGACAGAAGCCTTGCCAAGCTTGCTCTGGATGAATTCGCGATTGAACATTTTTCTAAACTCCCTTGCGGTATGTTCAGTAATCAGCAAGGGTTGTGCCAAACTTATAAAATATATATAAAACAAGGTCTTAAGAAGCATCTGGAAATCGCCGTTTGGTTTCACTTGCCAAAGATTGGGAATTTTCACTATAGGTTGGCCAAGAGATCGAATTTGGAACGCGAAAATCAATTCATTGGCCAATCTGGCGCCTTTCTCGACGCGGTCGAGCGCGCCTCGCGTGCTGCCCCGATGGATCGTCCCGTGCTCGTAATTGGCGAGCGAGGTACCGGTAAAGAGCTCATCGCAGAGCGTCTCCACCGCTTGTCACCAAGATGGGGCGAGCCGCTCGTCACCATGAACTGCGCGGCATTGCCTGAGACGCTGATCGAAGCCGAATTGTTCGGCCACGAAGCGGGCGCCTTTACTGGCGCTACCAAAGCGCGGGTGGGAAGGTTTGAAGAAGCCGATAAAGGCACGCTGTTTCTCGACGAATTGGGCACATTGTCGATGGGCGCGCAAGAACGGCTGCTGCGCGCGGTAGAATATGGCGAAGTGACGCGCATTGGATCATCTCGTCCGGTTCGCGTCGATGTCCGGATTGTGGCAGCCACAAATGACAACCTGCCCGCACTGGCGGAGCAAGGCGATTTCCGCGCTGACTTGCTCGACCGATTGAGCTTCGAAGTGATTACTTTGCCGCCCTTGCGTGTGCGCGAAGGCGATGTGGATGTTCTGGCGGATTACTTCGGGCGGCGTATGGCGGCCGAATTGCAATGGGAGGGCTGGCCGGGGTTTGCCGATCATGTCAGGCGCGAGCTTGATGAATATGCCTGGCCGGGCAACGTACGTGAGCTGCGCAATGTTGTGGAGCGCGCGGTGTATCGCTGGGACAATTGGGGCGAAGCCATTGCGCATGTCCAGTTTGACCCGTTCGACAGTCCGTGGAAACCGTTTGTACCAAGCCATCGCAAACCTAGTGGTCCTATGCCCGCGCCTTCGCAGGCGTCGTCGAATGGCAATACACCACAAGCTCCTCCCGCGGCCGAGCTGGAGAATGTCGATGACCTACGGGCTGCGGTGGATGCTCACGAACGGTCAATCGTTGAACATGCGCTGGGCAAACACCGGTGGAATCAGCGCCAAACCGCTAAAGCGCTGGGTCTGACCTATGATCAATTGCGCCACTGCATCAAAAAACATGATTTACTGCAAGAGAAGGATGACAACTGAAGTCTGATTTCTTCAGTGGCTCATCGCCGTGTGAAACGCTCAAGCCAGCGCAATTTTCAAGAAACTGTGGTTACCAAGGTTGCCAAGCTGTCACGCATCATTAGAACTCTTTGCCATTGGGACTGGAGCGGTGTGCGATTGCATTGGGGCAATGGGATGACTCGCTCCTGTAATTGGGAGGGGGTCTTATCATGATCTCGAAAAAGAATCTTACCTTGGCGGCGGTGTCCGCTGCTCTGCTCGCAACTCCTGTGATTGCAGGCCACTCGTGGAACAACTACCACTGGGAACGGACAAGCAATGAGATCACCGTGCCCGTCGTCGACTTCACGACCGGTGAATGGGCGCAGAGCAATCGCGTGCAACAGGCGGTGAATGACTGGAATCAGTCAGAATACATCGACTCACCATATGTTCGCGGATCTGGCTCCAACACGGCATGTCCGATTGTTGGCGGCGAGATTCATGTTTGCAATGATACCTACGGTGACACCGGCTGGGTAGGAATTGCCAGCATCAGCGCGTCGCGCGGTCGCAATCCGCATATAACTGGTGGCGTGTCGAAGATGAATGACACTTATTACGCGCTGCCTCAGTATGACAATGACGTATGGCGTCAGTTGGTCATGTGTCAGGAAATCGGCCACGACTATGGCCTTGGTCACCAAAACGAAAACTTCAACACGAACTCAACAGATTCGTGCATGGAGTACACTTCGACACCAACCGCGATCGATAAGACACCAGATGCGCACGACTATGAGCAACTGCGCACAATCTATGCGCACAGCCACGGGGGCGATGGCGGCGGCGGTGGCGGCAACGGCGGCGGCAGAGGCAAGCCGAAGAAGTTTGACGTTGGCAATCGCCCTTCGGATTGGGGCACGCCGATTGGCCGTGATGCGCAAGGTCGCCCGAACCTTTACAAACGTTCGACAGCGAGCTTCGACATTTACACACACGTAACCTGGGCTATCGGCGAAGGTCCGGATGGTCATCACGATCATGATGAGCACAACGGCCCGCGCCAGCACAGCGGCGACCGGCGCTTCTAAGCAAT
>JABDKI010000041.1 GCA_013002295.1 Altererythrobacter sp. | reverse complement strand
CCTCTGCGGTGCCGTTCGAAGCGCGGCAACGCTCCGGGCCGCTGTTCCGCGCCGACGAGATTGTTCTGCAGCCGTTGCATGTGCCAGTCGTCACTTTCAGCGCAGCAATGACCGCCTATATCGAAGCCCATTTCGACGATGATAACGATAAGAACCTGATCGCAAGTCCGGGGCCGCTTACCGATACACCTGCTACATTCCCCTATGCGCAAATGATCAGCATGATGAATCGGGGTGCATGGTCACAGAAACCGGAAATCATGGCGTTTCTTGCACGTTCAAGGCTCGACAACGGCGGCCCAGTCGTCGCTTCCCTTATGACCGAAGGGAGCCCCAAGCTGGCCGTGCTGGAGGAATTCCGCGAAGCGGCGCAGAAGCATATGCCCGACTTGATCCGGCTAGGGATGCAAGCAAAGGCTATCCACGAAGCAGGCTAAATTGCTTCACCTTTGATACGGTTTTGCGGTATACTGGCAGTACAATGAAACGACGTGATCTATTGGTTGGCGGTTTGGCAAGCGGTGCGGCACTGGCCGCACCCGCGCGCGTTTTCGCGCAGGTGCGGAAAGGCTCTGTACGTGACAGAGCATTGTTCGAAATAGCCAGAGCTGAACTTGACCGTGCCGGCGAGGCTATCTGGAAACGTGACATTGTGGGCATTGCGGACTTTGGCCTGCATTCGGCCAAGCGCCGCTTTCACTTCGTCAATCTGGAACGTGAAGAGGTGCAAAGCTTCCACGTCAGCCACGGCACCGGCTCTGATCCCGAACATGACGGCTGGCTCAATAACTATTCCAATGTGGAAGGTTCCAACGCGACCAGCCGCGGCGCCTATGTAACGTGGGAATGGTATCAAGGACGCTTCGGCACGTCCGTGCGATTGGGAGGCCTTGATCCGACCAATGATGCAGCACTCAGACGCTATATCGTGATGCACCGCGCCAAATATGCCGAGCCGTCGCATATCGAGCAATGGGGTCGTTTGGGCCGCTCAAATGGTTGTTTCGCCTTGGGTGAAGAGCAATTCCGGATCGCTCTCACCAACCTGTCAGGCGGCAGATTGCTCTTCGCGGACAGTCTAGGTCTTGAAGACGACGGCACGCGCCAATCGGTCAGTATCGAACCCTTGCAGCCAGACAGGCCAAACCTGATGCAGCGATATGCACCAGGGACGTTTTAGACCTTAAGGCGCGTCCTGCAGATCATCTTCGATTACAATCACCTCTTCATCGGTGTGGCGCGCACGGTCGGCTCTGCGTGGTAGATCGAAACTCGCGAGGACAGGTGCATCGCGACCGTAAATATCCTTGAAGGTTTCCAGTTCACCATCAATGTCCGTGGCCATGGTAAAATAGGTGATGTAAACTGGCAGTCGGCGCTCGATTGGCACCAGCGTATATTTGCCAGAGGTAGCGATTTCGACTGCTTCATCCTTAGTCACGCCGCGCCCCAAAATCGCCATCGTAATGGCCAGTTCCAGCGCGCGCTCGGTGCGGATACACCCATGGCTTAGCGCTCGCATATCGTTTGCGAACAGATGGCGCGATGGTGTGTCGTGCAGGAAGATGGCATGCTCGTTGGGCATGTGTATCTTCATCCGGCCAAGCGAATTGGCGGGTCCGGGCTGCTGGACCACACTGACCCAGCCATCGTATTGCGTACGTGTGTAGCCTTGCGAGCGAGCCCAAGAGGGATTGTTGAGAACTTTGTCCCCCAGCCCTTCACCGACAACAATCGATTGCGGAACCGTCCAGGTCGGGTTGAATACGACTCCTTCAACCACCTCAGCCAATTGCGGCGTCGCAGTGCGGCCTGGCTTGCCTACGACGGTGCGATATGTGCTGATAATCTTATCGCGCACAGTAAGCCGCAGCTGGTATTCGGGCACATTGGTTATCAGATATTGATCACCCAGATCCCGTTCAAGCCAGCGCCAGCGATCCATATTGGCTCGGATCAATTTGCGGGTTTCCGCATCGTCTTCAGGCGTGTTCGCCAAAGCATCTCGCAAGCGTGCGTAATCTGGGTGCGTTGGCTTGATCCGTTCAAACGCACCGGCGATATCGCCGGTTTCTAGCGCCGTCCGCATCAATTCTCCGCTGCGATACACGTCGCGATCAGGGTCAATCACGAACCATTGCTTGCGCGCCTGCATTGGTGTGCGTCCATCACGCAGGTCTTCAACTAACCAGACGAAGGCTTCACTCGCAATTTCGCTAAGGCGGTCAGACGCGCCGCGGCCGATCTCGGTCATAATCTCTGTCAGACGGTACTCATCCGGATCGAGACCTTCTTTGTCGATATCTCGAATGACAAGAGCGAGCGCTGATGCCTGCTCAGGCGTCCATTCCTGCGTAAGTGGGACAACTTCAGCGCCGTATTCGCCCTGCACGATCGGGTCGGAGACCATGCGCGGGAAGGCTTCTTCCATGTTGCGCGGTTCTGATTTGGATTCCGTCTGGGTTTCAAGAGGCGTTTCAGCCTGCGTCAGGAGATCATCCGGCTCGGCATCCTGCCCAAGCGCTGGCGCATGCATCATGAGCGCAGCCATTGCCGCGCTGACCAACCATTTACCAGACTTAGCGCGCATTCTTTGTTCGATCCCATGTAACGGCATCGCGCCAAGCAATGCCCTAGATTCAATGTAATTCACTTATCTCTCACTATCAATTGCGCCCTTTCGCACTGCTGAATTGATTAATTGAGATGACGCGCTGCCAGGGCGTCGCTATGCCCGCCGCATGACCGAACGGCACAGCATCTTGCTTCCAATTGCAGCTGCATTGCTAGGGGTCGGGCTCCTCTCTTTGATGGACGCCTTTATGAAAGTGGCCGCACTTGCCGCAGGTGCTTATAGCGCATCAATTCTTCGCTCAGCCATGGGTACAGCGATTATCGCGCCGATCTGGCTCGGCGGCGGAGGGCGCTGGCCTTCGCCATCTGTTCTAAAGCTGCATCTTCTGCGGGGCACGGTGTCCGGTTTTATGGCGCTAAGCTTCTTTTATGCGATAACCAAATTGCCGCTTGCAGAAGCCATTGCCATTTCCTTCATCGCGCCTTTGATTGCGCTTTATCTGGCTGCTGTCTGGCTTGGCGAAGTGATACGCAAGGAATCAATCCTCGCTTCGATTCTTGGCCTTGCCGGGACAGTTGTGATTGTCAGCGGACGATTGGGCGAAGCGGAATATCAGACTGAAACACTGCTGGGGCTTGGGGCGATATTCTTTTCTGCCATGCTCTATGCAGTGAACTTCATCATCATTCGCAAACAAGCGCTGGTCTCAAGCCCGGCAGAGGCCACCACTTTTCACAGCGGCGTAGCGTGCCTTGTCCTGCTGCTATTCGCGCCGTGGTTCTTTACGCTGCCTGACCCTGCCGCATTGCGCGACATCGCAATCTCAGCTGTGTTGACCGTAGCAGGGGCATTTGTGCTCACCTGGGCCTATGCGCGCGCCGAAGCACAAGTGCTGGTGCCGATGGAGTATTCAGGCTTCCTGTGGGCAGCGCTTTTTGGCTGGCTGTTCTTCGGTGAACGGGTGACGGCTTCAACGCTGACCGGCGCGGTTTTGATTGTGATTGGGTGTTTGCTGATCGCAAAACGCGACAAGAAGCCGGTTCAAACCGAGCAATCTGCTGTTTAGAAAAAGAATTGCAGAAGGATGGCGTTTGCCTCTGTCACGAGCGACCGCAAGAAACCTGGAAGAGAAGGCGCGCCTGACCAAGAAGCCCCAGGTAGGTCGGCGACAGCCTAGTAGGTTCCTTAAGACAGAGCCAAAGCAGCTGAGAAACATCCAAACACCATCAAGCCAGCGGCGAAAACGCCTGCAAAGAAGCTCAAAGTTCCTGTTTTGATATCGCTCTGCTGCATCACTCTAATCCATCCTCCTGCAACTGACAGCGTATTGCCACAAGGCGATGATTCGCGGTGTAAACTCTTGCAAAACCCTGTATGGCACTCGGCGACTTGACGTCGCCCGTGCACTAGCGCAGGTGGCGCAGCACATGCGGTGCCCCGCATACCCTTGCTGGCGGCACGCGAAATCACGAAAGGACACAATTCTCCCATGACTCAGGTCGGCAAGGACACGCTCGGAACCCGCTCAACGCTCAACGTAAGCGGCAAGGAATACGCATATTACTCATTCGCCAAGGCATCGGAGACGATTGGCGATGTCTCGAAACTGCCGATTTCGATGAAGGTGCTGCTTGAGAACATGCTGCGCTTCGAAGATGGCGGCTTCACTGTTGGCACAGACGATATTCAGGCGATCGCCGATTGGCAGAAGAATCCTGTCACAGGCAGCGAGATTCAGTACCGCCCGGCGCGAGTGCTGCTGCAGGACTTTACTGGCGTTCCATGCGTGGTTGATTTGGCCGCGATGCGCGATGCGATTGCAAAGCTTGGCGGTGATACTGCCAAGATCAACCCGCAGGTTCCCGTTAACCTCGTGATCGACCACTCGGTCATGGTTGATGAATTCGGTCACCCCAAGGCTTTCGAAAAGAACGTGGAGCTTGAATATCAGCGCAATGCAGAGCGCTATGACTTCCTGAAGTGGGGCTCAAAAAGCTTTCAGAACTTCAGCGCGGTTCCTCCGGGCACGGGCATTTGCCACCAGGTGAACCTTGAGCATATCGGCAAAGGCGTATGGTCCAGCACGGATCAGGACGGGGCGAATGTCGCATATCCTGACACCTGTGTCGGTACGGACAGCCACACCACCATGATCAATGGTCTGGGCGTTCTGGGCTGGGGCGTGGGCGGCATCGAAGCAGAAGCCGCCATGCTGGGCCAACCGGTTTCCATGCTGATCCCGGAAGTCGTCGGCTTCAAGCTGACCGGCGCGATGGCTGAAGGCATAACTGCAACCGATCTGGTGCTGACCTGTGTTCAGATGCTGCGCGAAGTTGGCGTAGTGGGCCGCTTTGTTGAATTCTACGGGCCGGGCGTTTCAAACCTGTCGCTGGCTGATCGTGCAACCATCGCAAACATGGCGCCCGAATATGGCGCAACTTGCGGCTTCTTTGGCGTCGATGACAAAACGCTCGAGTATCTGCGCCTGACCGGCCGCAGTGAAGAGCAGATCGCCCTCGTCGAAGCCTATTCGAAAGAGCAAGGCATGTGGTTCGAGCCGGAGAATGTGCCGGTCTTCTCGAACACGCTTGAGCTCGACATGTCATCGGTCGTGCCGTCGCTGGCAGGGCCGAAGCGTCCGCAGGACAAGGTTATCCTTTCCGAAGTGGACGAGCTGTTCAATGGCGACTTGCAGAAGGTTTACAGCAAGTCTGCACCTGCGCGCGTTTCGGTCGAAGGCAAGGACCATGACATTGGCGATGGCGATGTTGTGATCGCCGCGATCACTAGTTGCACCAACACCTCTAATCCGGATGTTCTTATCGCCGCTGGCCTGGTCGCCAAGAAGGCGGTCGAGAAAGGCCTCAAGCCCAAGCCATGGGTTAAGACCTCGCTTGCACCGGGCTCGCAGGTCGTGACGGATTACCTTGTGAAGTCGGGCCTGCAGTCTGATCTCGATGCGATTGGTTTCGATCTGGTGGGCTATGGCTGCACAACCTGCATCGGCAACTCTGGCCCGCTTGCACCACCAATCAGCAAAGCGATCAACGGCAATGACATCGTCGCTGCCTCAGTCCTCTCAGGGAACCGCAACTTCGAAGGCCGCGTATCACCCGATGTGCGCGCGAACTTCCTCGCTTCACCGCCGCTGGTGGTGGCCTACGCGCTGAAAGGCACTGTAACTGAAGATATCACCAACACTCCAATTGGTCAGGATCAGGACGGCAATGACGTGATGCTTGCTGATCTGTGGCCAACTAACAAGGAGGTCTACGAGCACCGCGTGGCAAACATTGACCGCGGCATGTTCGAGCGCCGCTATGCCGACGTTTATAAGGGTGACGAGCACTGGCAGGCGATCCAGGTGGAAGCGTCCGACACTTACCAGTGGCGTCCGGGTAGCACTTACGTCGCGAACCCGCCCTATTTCGAGGGCATGGAGATGACACCCGCGCCGATTACCGACATCACCGATGCAAAGCCGCTCGCGATCCTCGGCGACTCCGTCACAACTGACCACATCAGCCCTGCCGGCGCGATCAAGCAAGACAGTCCGGCTGGCGAATATCTGATGGGCAATCAAGTCGCGAAGGCAGACTTCAACTCCTACGGCTCGCGCCGCGGCAACCACGAAGTGATGATGCGTGGCACCTTTGCCAATATCCGCATCAAGAACGAAATGGTTCCGGGTGTCGAGGGTGGCTACACCACCTACAACGGCGAACAGATGGCGATCTATGATGCCGCGATGAAGCATAAGGCCGATGGTACGCCGTTGGTTGTGATCGGCGGCAAGGAATACGGCACCGGTTCAAGCCGCGACTGGGCAGCAAAGGGCACGATCCTGCTGGGTGTGCGTGCTGTCGTAGTTGAGAGTTTTGAGCGCATTCACCGCTCGAATCTGGTGGGCATGGGCGTTCTTCCGCTGCAGTTCAAGGACGGCGACACGCGTGAGACGCTGGGCCTGACCGCGGATGACACATTCAGCATTAAGGGCCTTGCCGGCCTGAACCCGCAGCAAGACGTTGAAGTCGAAGTCACCCGCAAGGATGGCACCGGCTTCAGCTTCACCGCACGTTGCCGCATCGATACTGCAAACGAGATGGAATATTACCGCAATGGCGGCATCCTCCACTACGTGTTGCGAAAGCTGGCCTCCTAAAATGCGGGTCGCAATTCTCACATTGGCCGCCGCCATGTTGCCTCTGTCAGGCTGCATGATCGTCGACAACAGCGGTGATCGCATCGTGGCCGGTGTGCCAGAGCGATCAGTTGCCGAAGTCGAAACTCTACCAGCTTCGGAGCTCGCAGCATTGATTGCAAGCGGCCAAGTAGTGTTGATCGATGTCCGTACGCCTGATGAATATGAAGGTGGCCGCATTGCGAGCGCGCTCAATGCTCCGGTGCAAACCTTTGATGCCGATGCCATTCCGCGAGACGCAACGCGCGAGACGATCCTCTATTGTCGCTCTAGCGGCCGGTCAAAGCGGGCTGCAGACATGCTGGCCGCCGAATGGGGAACGAAGGTTCGCCACTTGGAAGGCGGTATCATCGCATGGCAGGACGAAGGTCTGACGATCGAGCTGCCGACGGGAAGCTGACGTAGCACGCACAAAGAAAAGAGGGGTAGCGCTGCGGTTGCAAGCGCTACCCCTTTGTATTTGAAGTTCACTCTTTCGATGCACAGCGGGAGACTAAATCGCCAATCGCATCCGGAACTGCCACTTGCACGGGTCGCAATACTTGCAGCAGCACCAAATCGGGTACTGGTGGCTACGGCTCACCCCCAAACTAGAGCCGTAGCCACCGTGACGACAAAGCCAGGAGCCTCATCGCTTGAGAACCTTGTGGCCCCGTTTTGCGATTCGAAACAATGTGATTAACCAGTCTTGGATACGACTTGCGGCGAAAAACTTGCCAATTCACTGCCCCTTGCAATACGCTGTCCCAAGGCGGGACTCGTGCCGCCCGATCGTTAACGGCAGCCACCAATCGGCCAGCTATGCAGTTCGTAGATTGTACCTGTCGCAAAATTTCGTGATGGGTTAGCCGAATTCGCTGTACACGACCCAACTGGAGTATTTCTTGTGCTTACCTCTCTTCTTGCAGGCTCTACACTGCTTTTGACCATACAGACTCAGCCCGCTCTCGAAACCGACACGGAAACCCAAGTCGAAACAACTGCGGCGGAAAATACCGAGACCGAGGTTGCGTCTCAGCCAGAAGCAGAGCCGGCTACTGACGAGAACAAAATCATCTGTCGCCGTACCCAAGTGATCGGATCAAGGTTCACCAAGCGCATTTGCGGCACTCAGGATGAATGGGATGAGCTCGCTCGCAAGGGTCAGATCTCCACTGCCGAATTCCAGGCCAAGGGCGCAGGTATCCGCCAAGCGGGCAACTAAGCCGTTAGCCGCCATCGAACAAACCAGACTGCCCGCTATCAACTTTGGCGGGCAGTTCTATTTCCAGATGCTGCCACCCGGCATCATTAAGCGCGCGTCCACGCTCGGTGCGCGCAAGCAAGCCCAGCTGGATCAGATAGGGCTCGATCACATCCTCAACCGTATCGCGCGGCTCGCCCAGCCCGGCTGACAACGCGCCCACACCCACAGGCCCGCCTTTGTAAGTGGTGGCGATCATGGAGAGGTATTTGCGATCCATCGCGTCGAGGCCGAGCCTGTCAATCTCGAGCCGTGTGAGCGAATCGTCCGCAATCGTCTTGGTAACGGTTTCCTGCCCCGCAACATGGGCAAAATCGCGCACGCGGCGCAGCAAGCGCCCCGCCACACGCGGCGTACCGCGCGAACGGCGCGCAATCTCGCGCGCGCCCTGTTTGTCTATGTCGAGCCCCAATAGGTTCGCAGCCCGCGTTACCACCAGATCAAGTTCGTCATGCGTGTAGAAATTCAGCCGCACCGGAATACCGAATCGATCGCGCAATGGCGTGGTGAGCAAGCCTTGCCGTGTAGTCGCGCCGATCAACGTGAAGGGCGGCAAATCGATCCGCACGCTACGCGCGGCCGGCCCCTCGCCGATAATGATGTCGAGCGCGCGGTCCTCCATCGCGGGATAGAGGATTTCCTCGACGACCGGATTGAGCCGGTGGATCTCGTCAATGAACAGGACGTCATGCGGTTCGAGATTGGTGAGCAGCGCGGCCAGATCGCCGGCCTTTGCGATCACCGGGCCTGAGGTGGCACGGAACCCTACGCCCAGCTCGTTGGCAACAATCTGCGCCAGCGTGGTCTTGCCGAGCCCCGGCGGGCCGAAGAACAGCGTGTGATCCATCGCTTCGCCGCGCGACTTGGCGGACTCTATGAACACCTTCAGGTTTTCACGCGCGCCTTCCTGACCGATGAACTCGCGCAAGCTCTTGGGGCGCAGCGCCGCATCTGGATCGTCCGGCTGCCGATCGGGCGTATGGAAGGGGGCAGGATCAGTCATCTCAAAACGGGTTCATCGTATAACCATCTTGCTGGAGCAGCGCATGCGCAGTCATGGCCGACAGCGCCATTTCCACGCCCGACGCGAGCATGTCGTTCGAAATGCCGTAGGCGACAGCGCTCTGCCCGCACATAATCACGCGCATGCCCTTATCCCTAAGCGCCGCGATCAGCGCGATATTTGCGTTTTCCGCGCTTTCGCGGCGATTGGCATATTCTGCCGCGCCGAGTAGGTCTTCCGACGCTTTACCATGCACGACAACCGCAACCTCGATGTTCTCTAGCGGCACGCCCGCCCGGACATGCATGTTGATGAAACGTGCGGCGCTTTGCAGTGTCCGGTTCAGCTCGCCCGCGTCTGCTCCCTCAGCAACATCGAAAGCTACCTTGAACTCTGCGCCCTCAGGGATATCGAAATCCGCCTCGACAGGCGCATTGGGGCCGTAGTCCTCAAACACCGGTCCGGTGGTGAATGCGGACAGGTCTTGGGCTGACAGTGGCGATGTCATCAGCGCCAAACTAACCAGAATTCCTGTTCTCAAAGTCATACGCTCTCCTATCCCGCCGCCTTTTTCAGTGCCACGCGGATCAGATCGGCTTCCGGTGCATCTTCGCCTAATTCGGCCTGCGCACGCGCGACAGCCTGCGCGGCTACCGCTGGTTTGAAGCCCAGATTCTCCAACGCGCTCACGGCATCGGCGCTCGCACCACCTTTTGGTACAGCGCCCATTGCGGCACCAGCCATGCCGCCACCAGGAAGCGCGCCAGCCTTGTCCTTTAACTCGTTGACGATACGTCCGGCCAGTTTCGGCCCTACCCCATTCGCACGCGCAACCATTGCGGCGTCTCCGCCCGCGCAGGCATCACGCACTTCACCGGTTGAGAGCGCCGAAAGGATTGCGAGCGCGACCTTGCTTCCCACGCCCTGAACCTGAGTAAGCAGCCTAAACCAGTCGCGCTCTGCACTTTCGGCAAAGCCGAGCAGGCGCATATCATTCTCGCTCACCTGCAGATCGGTGTGGACGGTGCATGCTTCACCCACTTCACCCAGCGCGGCAAGCGTCTTGGTGCTGCAATGGACCAGATAGCCGACGCCTTGAACATCGACGATCGCCCAATCGTCGCCGGTTTCGTCCAGCCTGCCTGACAGTTTCGCGATCATGCGTTTCCTTCTGCGCTACCGCTTTGCTGTTTGAGCGCCTTTTGTTCTTGCCCGCAAACAAATGCTTGGTCCAGAGATTATGGACACTTGCCCACTCTTGCGACATTAGAAGCCACATGAGCTGGAACACATTCGGACGCGTTTTGCGCTTTACCACCTGGGGTGAGAGCCACGGGCCTGCATTGGGCGCGGTACTGGACGGCTGCCCGCCGCGCATCGTGCTGTCTGAAGAAGATATCCAGCCGTTCATGGATGCCCGCAAGCCGGGACAAAACCGCTTTACCACGCAACGCAATGAAGCGGATCTTGTCCGCATCCTGTCCGGCGTATTCGAAGGACAGACCACCGGCACGCCGATTTCGCTGATGATCGAAAACAGCGATCAACGCAGCAAGGACTATTCAGAAATCGCCAAGAGTTACCGTCCGGGTCATGCCGACTACAGCTATGACGCGAAGTACGGCATTCGCGACTATCGCGGCGGCGGTCGATCCAGCGCGCGCGAAACTGCGGCGCGAGTAGCGGCAGGCGCAGTTGCGCGGCTGATCATTCCGGAAGTCAAGATCACCGGCTTTGTGTGCGAGCTCGGCGGTGACACAATCGATCGCGACAACATCGATTTTGCCGAAATCGGCAATAACCCGTTCTTTTGCCCCGATGCAAAGGCCGCAAAACGCTGGGAAGAGAAAGTCGACGCCGCGCGCAAGGCGGGTTCGTCACTGGGCGCGGTAGTCGAATGCGTGGCCGAGGGTGTGCCCGCCGGATGGGGTGCGCCTGTCTATGCCAAACTCGACAGCGATCTGGCTGCGGCGATGATGACGATCAACGCCACCAAAGGCGTAGAGATCGGCGACGGCTTCGATGCTGCTCGGCTAACCGGCGAGGAAAATGCCGATGCGATGCGGCCTGGCGAGAATGGCCCTGAATTTGCCGCCAACCACTCAGGCGGTACGGCAGGCGGTATCTCGACCGGACAACCGGTTGTATGCCGCGTCGCATTCAAGCCAACCAGCTCGATCCTGACCCCGGTCGATACGATTACATCGGATGGCGAAGCAACGCAGATCCGCACCAAGGGGCGGCATGACCCCTGCGTGGGCATCCGCGGGACACCCGTAGTGGAAGCGATGATGGCGCTGGTGCTGGCCGATCACAAGCTGCTGCACAATGCGCAATGCGGTTAGGTTATTGAGGTTTACGCCTGCTCAACCAGAACGAGCACATCTTCGTCCGCATCTTCATCATCGTGATGATTCACCGCATATTGCAGCAGCTCTACCTCGCGCTTGGCGACAGTATATGCATAGATCAGCCCGACCAGCAGGATCACCCCGCTGCCGCCGCGCATAAACGGCACGTCAAACACAACAGCCAGCACAACAAGCGCGACTGCGGCCAGCAAAGTGCCCAAACTAACTTTCGACATCGAAAACCCCAATGGCTTGTTGATCAATACGGCATGAAACGTAGCCGAAGGGTTGTAACGGGTGGTTGCTCGTCATTCTTAAGATGGGGTTGCCATGGGCTCCCGCTTGATCGATTCAGTCAATCAAACCGCTATTGATTGATTTATTCACTCAAACTTATCGGATCATCTCACTTAGCCGGGATCGATCCGTTTGCTATACACGTTGAATAAGCAATGGGTGCGATGCGAGTCGCACCAGCGCAGGAATTCAGACACCCCTATAGGAGAGCACATTATGGACGCGAAGACCGGTGAAATGAGCGGTTGCCCCTTCCACGCAGAGCAAGGCACACGCCCGTTGCTAGGCCGTACCAACAAGGATTGGTGGCCAGAGACAGCCAATACCGAAATTCTGACGCAGGGCGGCCGCAATGCGGACCCAATGGGCGAGGATTTTGACTATTGCGAAGCGTTCAATGCGATCGATTACGATGCACTGAAAGCTGACCTCACTGCCTTGATGACAGACAGCAAGGACTGGTGGCCGGCCGACTATGGCCACTATGGCCCGTTTTTCATTCGCATGACATGGCATGCAGCCGGCACCTATCGCACTGGCGATGGCCGCGGCGGTGGCGGCAGCGGGCAGCAGCGTTTTGCGCCGCTCAACAGCTGGCCAGACAATGGCAACCTCGACAAGGCACGCCGCCTGCTGTGGCCGATCAAGCAAAAATACGGCAAGAACATCAGTTGGGCTGACCTGTTCATCCTAGCCGGCAATGTCGCGATCGAAAGCATGGGAGGCCCAGTGTTCGGCTTCGGCGGCGGACGCAAGGACGTGTTCGAACCGGAAACAGTTTATTGGGGCACGGAAGAGCTGTGGGTCGATACAGGTGCGGAAACCCGTATTGTCCCAGACGATGGCCGCGATCTGGAAAACCCGCTCGCTGCAATCCAGATGGGCCTGATCTACGTCAATCCGGAAGGACCGGGCGGCAATCCTGATCCGCTGCTATCGGCACGCGACATGCGCGAGACTTTCGCACGTATGGCAATGAATGACGAGGAAACCGTCGCTCTGACCGCTGGCGGTCACGCTTTCGGCAAGGCGCATGGCGCAGCTCCGTCAGATACGTTCAGTGGCGCACCAGAAGGTGAGGCTCTGCACAATCAGGCATTCGGCTGGTTGACCGACCAGGCCGAGATCGACGCGGGCCATATCACCACCTCGGGCATCGAAGGTTCGTGGTCGAACAACCCGACTTCGTGGAGCCACGACTATTTCCGCCTGCTGTTCAAATATGACTACGAGCTCACCAAGAGCCCAGCAGGTGCGCAGCAGTGGACCCCGGTCAATCCCGATCTGGAAGACATGGCACCCGATGCGCGCGATCCGAGCAAGAAGGTTCCGACCATCATGACCACCGCCGATATGGCGCTGAAGATGGACCCGGAATATCGCAAGATCTCTGAGCGTTTCCACGCCAATCCTGAACTTCTTGATGACGCTTTCGCGCGTGCATGGTTCAAGCTGTGCCACCGCGACATGGGGCCAAAGGTCCGTTACCTCGGCCCTGAAGTGCCGGCAGAAGAGCTGATCTGGCAGGACCCTGTACCAGCGGGCACCAAACCTTCTGATGGCGACGTATCCGCATTCAAGTCAGTAGTTCTGGGTAGCGGCCTGACGGTCAGCGAGCTGGTCAAGGCGGCATGGGCTTCGGCATCAACTTACCGCAATTCGGACCACCGCGGCGGCGCGAACGGCGCACGTCTGCGCTTGGCCCCGCAAAGCGGCTGGACGGCGAACGATCCGGACGAACTCAGCAAGGTATTGTCCAAGCTGGACGAGCTTCGCGGCAATCTGTCGATGGCGGACGCTATCGTGCTGGCAGGTGCAGCTGCGGTCGAGAAAGCCGCCAAGGATGGCGGCCACAGTGTCTCAGTTGGCGTGACCACAGGCCGCGGCGATGCTAGCGCTGAGCAGACCGATGCGGAAAGCTTCGGGCCGCTGGAGCCGTTTGCAGACGGATTCCGCAACTACCTGCGCAACAAGGCCAGCGTGAAGACCGAAGACCTGCTGATCGACAAGGCGCATCTGCTGGGCCTTTCTATCCCTGAAATGACCGCTCTGGTTGGCGGCTTGCGTGCGATGGGCGCCGTTAGCGGCAACACCGACCATGGTGTTTTGACTAACCGTGCGGGCACGCTGTCAAACGACTTCTTCGTCAATCTATATGACATGTCGACCAAGTGGGCGGCAGCTGACAGCGACGAAGAACTCTACATCGGCAGCGACCGTGCAACCGGCACAGAGAAGTTCCGCGCTACCCGCGCAGACCTGATCTTCGGTTCAAACTCACAGCTTCGCGCTGTGGGTGAGACCTATGCCGAGGCCGGCGGTGAAGAACGCCTGGTGCGTGACTTCGTCGCAGCTTGGACCAAGGTCATGGATGCCGATCGCTTCGACATCAGTCACGCGAAGTACCACGGCTAAGCCGATCATTAGCTAGCCCGGAAGGCCCACTGTCTTCCAGGGTCGCAGTTAACCCCTGGCCTCAGTGGCCGGGGGTTTTCTTTTGCGGGTAGGCGCACGCATCGCTTGGCGCTAATGCGCTCGGATGAAAGATCAAGTTTCAACTCTCGGGCGCTCTGGTGCGGGTATTGTCGGCTTCGTTGCACTTGGCACTTTGGCATTGCAGACCACAATCAACACTGAACCGGGCACCTCACCGCTGGAGAACTTCGCGCTGCTGTTCCGTTTCTTCACGATCTGGAGCAATTTTGCAGGCGGCGTTGCTATGTTGTGGATCGCGGCGGGCAGGCCGATCAGCGAGCGCATGACTTTTGCACTCGCCACGGCGCTAACCATTGTCGCACTGGTGTATCACGCGCTGCTAGCGGCAGATCATCACCCGGTTGGCCTTGATTGGTGGACCAACCTAAACTTTCATACGATCATTCCGGCTACATTTGTTCTCTGGTGGGCGGTATTTTTTGACCGCGCGCATCTCACCTGGCGTTCGCTGCCATGGGTGATGGTGTTCCCGATCATCTACACCGCCTTTGCGCTGATCTATGGGGCTAGCACCGGATTCTATGCCTATTTCTTTCTGGATTTGCCATCGCTTGGATGGGGGCAATTGCTGCTCAACATGATCGGGCTCAGCCTGTTCTTTGTGGCCATGGGCGCAGTGTTGCTTGCGCTGCGCAAGCTCCTTCGCCGCGACCTGGCCTAGATCCAGCCAGCGTCTTTCAGAACTTGTACATTGGCGCGGCTGACCGGTGCTTCGACACCGGTATCAAGCGCCAAACGGACATTGCGGCCTTCGCGCTGGACGTCGGAAACAGCACCGCGCGCCACCCACCAGCTGCGGTGAACCTGCAACCCGTCAATCCCGTCCAGCTCTGCAATCGCATCGCGCATGCGCATCAAGACCAGCTCATTGCCCAGCGCGGTGTGCACGCGGACATAGTGGTCTTCCATCTCCAACGCGATGATCTCAGTCCCGAGCTCGGGCGGCAATCGGTCGACCAATCTAGCATTGACTGTGCTGGGCTTTGATGTCGGTTGCAGTGAAACGGCAACGTCGGTCAGCCCTGCGCCTTCGCCCGGCCCGCGCGATTCGATCATGTAGAATAACGCTGTCACTCCCCCGCCAACGATGAAAACATAGAAATAGCTTGTCAGCGCCTCGTCCAGCGTCGGCATGCGAACGGTGCGAGGCAGGAACCCCATAACCCAAACAATGGCCGTCATCGGAATGGTCGCAACCGCAACGCCCACAACCCAAAGCGCCTGATTCGGCAAATCAAGTGCGACATGGAAACGGTCAACAAACCATCCCATCGGGCTGTAAATGGCATAACCAATCCACGCGAAAACGACCCAGCTTACCAAGCGATAAGTCAGAGGCTCAGCAAAGCTACCAAAAGGGCCGATGAAGGCCAGTACAACGCCGATCGCCGTCATGATCGACAAATCGATCACGATTTTTCTGGCAATGCGGTTGCGAGGCGATTTGGCGGGTGCGTTCATTTGCGGCGTTGTGGCTGCCCGTTCGCGCTTCGTAAAGTGGCAAACGGCCCGAAGCATGCGCATTTCACGAAGCAGCTTGCCCAATCTCGCATTCCATATTGCCGGCAAACGGGCGCGCAGCAGATTGGCTTCGACACGAATTCGAACGGAGCCGAAACATGACTTCCTTGTCCCAACCAGCCTTTTCAAACACCCACCCCCAAAGCGGTTTCGACATCTCCCCGGTGCAGCGTTCAATCGTCACGATTGTCGCAGCCGCTCTCACATTTGCAGCGTTCTACGCTGTCGCTCGCGGGCTTCTCGGTATTGCTCCAAGTCACATCGCCACACGTTACCTGGCGGTAATGATCCATGTGACGACCGTACTGCCAGCCATCCCGCTCGGCGGATATCTGCTGCTCGCCCGCAAGGGTACGAAGATGCACAAGCTGCTCGGCAAGATCTGGGTCGCACTGATGCTCGTCACCGCTACCTCTGCAGTCTTCATCAAGACCAGCGGCAGCTTCAGCTTCATTCACCTGTTCATTCCCATGACGTTCTGGGCATCATACAAGCTTGTTGTGGCGGCGCGCCGCGGCGATATCAAAGGTCACAAAAAAGAGATCCTGGGCCTCTATCTCGGCGCCCTGACCATTCCCGGCGTCGTAGCTTTCGCGCTGCCGGGCCGCTTGATGAATGTGTGGCTGTTCGGTTGAGTTATCGCCCGCGCCGCAGCACCAGATAAAGCGCACCGGAGCCGCCATGGCGCTGGTGCGCCTTGCGTATGGCAGCGATTGCATCACCGTGTTCGCTGGCCGCAAGCCAATCTAGCAGCTTTGCCCTGATAGCGCCTCTGCGGTGCTGGCGATCAGCCGGATCAACCGGGCGTGAGCGGCCGGCAATCAACAGCACCATGCGCGCGCCCATGGCTCGCGCTTGCGCCATCCCGTCCATCAGCCGCGCATGCGCACTGTCGAGATTGTGGCCATGCAGATCGAGCGTAAAATCTGGCGCAATATCGCCAGCCTTCAGCTTGCGGTCCCAATGCCCGTCGAGCCCACCTTGATCATGCGGTCGCACTGGGCGGGCGTTTTTGCTGACCGGTGCTGCGGGGCGCCGGGAATGCTGCGGCATCGGCTTTGGCGGCACCGCGGTTGATGCTGGCTTGTGCGATGCGCCTGGTTGGACTTGCGGCAATTTGCGCCCCTCCAAAGGCGTGACGCTAGACGCCAGTTTCGCCCAGGCGGCCGCTTCTTCTGCGCTCAAACCGCGAGGAATGCTCATTGTGTGTTCGCCGGCTTGAGCCGCTCGGCCGACACCTTCGGCAGCATTACCAGAGCTTGGCCGCGCCCGCTCATGCCGCCGGCGATTTCGCGCGCCTCATCGCCCGCCCCCCAAAATGTGTCGAACCGGTTGGCGCCCTTGATCGCGCCGCCCGTGTCCTGCGCGATCCACAGCCCGTCTGCCTCGTCACGGTCCAGATCGAGCCAGACAGGCGCGCCGAGCGGCACAAAACGGGGGTCAACCGCAACAGAGCTTTCGCGGCGCACTGGCACTTCCAATGCACCCAAGGGGCCATCGCCGCTCAATTCGCGGAAGAACACCCAGCTTTTGTTGAGCCGCATCAATGCGGCGCCATCTTCCGGGTTTTCGCGCAGATACTGGACGATCCCCTGCATGGAAGGCGCATATTTTCCTACCTCGTCTCCGAAAAGCTCACGTTCGCGCATCACGCCGCCGATGCTGACATATTCGCGGCCGTTCTGCCCCGAATAACCAATGCGGATGGTCTCACCATCTGGCGTGATGATCCGGCCGGAACCCTGGATTTGCAGGAAAAACAACTCAATCGGGTCAACCGCATAGGCGATTTCCAACCCACGCCCGGCCAGTGCCCCTGCTTCGATCTCTGCTCGTTCGTAATAGGGAACAAACCTGCCATCGGCGGCATATCGACCTAGCGGCGGTTGCCCCTCGCGTTCGGATTCGGGCACATCATCCGGCCAAGCGCGGACCAATTCCGGGGGCATGGCGTAAACCGGTGTCTCACACCCTGCATGGCGCACCCGGCATCCTGCGATTGCCGGTTCGAAATAGCCGGTGGCAAAGGCCGCACCATCACCGACACGGACCGGCGTGAGATATGCAACGAAAAAACCAAGTGGGTCTGTCGCAGACCATGTCAGCGCGGCATCGCACGCATCTTGCCAATCGGCGCGCTGTGTCAGCCCGCTCTGATCATCACGCACGAGAATTTTAGGGCAGGATTCGATGAAACTGGCGAGAGCTGCCGAGGCATCTTTCTCGGTAAGTCGCAACTCCGCAAGGTCAGGTCCGCTCACCACGCCAAGTGCGGCAGCATTTTCGATGGATGGCTGCGGTGCAGGCATTATCCGTGCACAGCCCATCAGCGCGAGCATACACAATATCGCTGACGCTGATTGCCATCGGCGCCAGTTCATTGCGTTTCCCCTATTGTAAAAGCGCGAAAGGCTCAGCCTTCGTCGGTCTCATCCAGCAACCAGTCAGGGCTGCCTGAGGAAATATTGCGCGAGAAGGTCCAGACGTCACGGCTCTCGACGGCATCATCAAGCGAGCCAGCGATAACATTGCCGTCCTTATCCCGCGTGACTGCCGCGATATCCGCCACAAACAGAACTGCGACACGCGCCATGTTTCCATCGAGCGTTGCCGAATGGATCCGGTCTTCTTCAATACGGATCAGCTTGTTATCGAGCGTCTGACCGGCTGCTTCGCGCGCTTCAATCGCAGCGGCGAAACCGGCGTACACGTCATCATCACACAGCTCTTTGAGTGTTTCGCTATCACCCGCCCAGAAAGCATCCAGCACCATCCGGTAAGCGCCCTTGGCACCTTCCAGAAACATGGTGATGTCAAAGCTTGGGTCTGCTGCGGAAATATCGCGGATACCGCGCTCAACCGCAGGAATCATACCATTCAAACGGGGTTGAGGGCGAATCGGCGAAACCGGCTGGGATCCCGACTTGGGAGCGACCTGAGACGGGCGATCATCGTCATTCGCATCAAAGCGATGCGGCACTGATTCTTCCTCATGTTCGGCCCGCTCGCCCAACACAGAATAAAGTCGCAGCCCCAAGAAGGCGGCAATCATGGCAAGAATGACAATTTCGACAATCACTTGATCTATCCAGTCTTTTGGCAAGCGAGTTACTCGCCCTTAAACGCCCCTCACCTGTTAGATAGGGCTTTCCAATGAAATTCACAACGCTGGAAGCACGCGGAACGTTCCTTTTTGGCGCGGCATTGCACGCATGCATCGATAGTCAGGCCGGTTGCGGGCCAGCAATTCGGGTGCTAGGCGGCGCGCAAGGCCGCTGAAAGAGCGGCAGACACGACCTAATTCTTGAAAAATTTGACGCGAAAGAGCATTCAACATGGCCGATGAAGGCGACATCCTGACAGACCTCGACAACCCCAATCCAGCTGCTGGCGGCAATGGCGCAGACAATCTGCCAACTGCCGGGATCATCACGCAATATGTGAAGGATCTGTCTGTCGAGAATCCCAATGCGCCTGGATCTTTCCAATGGACCGAACAGCCGCAGATCGATCTGCAGTTCAACATTGGCGCCAACAAGATCAGCGACGAAGTGACTGAAGTTGAGCTGAAAGTGAACGTCACAGCCAAGACATCACAGGGCAATTCATACCTTGTCGAGCTGGTTTATTGCGGCCTGGTTGGCATTCGCAATGTGCCTGAGGATCAGGCGCACGCTTTCATGTTTGCTGAAGCTCCGCGGCTGTTGTTCCCATTTGCGCGCGCAGTTGTTGCAGATGCGGTTCGTGATGCCGGCTTCCAGCCGTTGATGATGGACCCGGTTGATTTCAACGGCCTCTATGTACAGCAGCTGCAAGCCAAACGCGCACAGGAAGAAGCAGCGGGCGGTACAGCTCCTGCCGCACCTGAAGGCAACGCGTAAGCACGCGGCGCGCACTCTTGCTTCTGGTCAGCCGCTTCGACACAAGGGCGGCTGACGGGAAGGATGCGGTAACGCGATGAGCTTGCTCAAGAATGTCGGAACGATCGGCGGGCTAACAGCGGTTAGCCGCGTGTTCGGCTTCGTACGCGATATCCTGATCGCACGCGTGTTGGGAGCGACAGCGATGGGCGACGCCTGGCAGCTGGCATTCATGCTGCCCAATATCTTCCGGCGCTTGTTTGCAGAAGGCGCATTCGCAAGCGCATTCGTGCCGCTGTTTAACCGGCGTATGAAAGATGATGGGGACATCAGCGAGGCCCGTGCCTTTGCGGAAAACGTGCTCGCCGTGCTTCTGCCGATCCTGATCGTTTTTGGCGCAATTGCGCTGATCGTGATGCCGTGGGTTGTCGAATACTTCGTCACTGATGGGCTGACCGCACAGGAAGGCAATCTCGAGATCGCTGTCTTGATGGCACGCGTCACATTCCCGTATCTCTTGTTTATGAGCGTCGCGACTTTAATCGCGGCGATCCTGAACTCCTTGTCACGTTTCGCCGCCGCTGCCGCTGCGCCGATCCTGCTCAATATCTGCCTGATAATCGCGTTGACGTATGGCCTGACATTGGGCGAAGGCTTGGAGGCTCGCCGCGAAATTGCGCAATGGATGGCGATCGCGGTTTCGTTGTCTGGTCTGTTGCAAGTAGTCTGGCTGTGGACATTCATGCGCCGCGCCGGCTTCAGCCTATCGCTGGTCGCACCCAAACTCACATCCGGCGTAAAGGAGCTAGGCATCCTGGCGCTGCCCGCGATCTTTGGTGCAGGCGTGTATCAGATCAGCCGGGTGATCGACCTATTCTTCCTCTCCAATCTTCCGGTCGGCAGCTACACCCATCTGCAAATGGCGGACCGGTGGAACCAGTTGCCGCTTGGCATTATCGGCATCGCGCTGGGCACAGCTATATTGCCCGCGCTTTCCCGCTACTTGGGGCGCGAGCAGGATGAGGATGCTGCACGGCTGCAGTCCAATGCGATCGAGCTATCCATGCTGCTGACGGTCCCTTGCGCCATTGCACTGTTCTTTACCGGTACTGCGTTTGTCCAGGTCTTCATGGCCGGTCAGGCGTTCACACTGGAAGATGCCAGCACTACAGGCATGGTTGTATCCGGACTTGTGATCGGTCTTCCTGCATATGTGCTGGTCAAAGTGCTCACGCCCAATTTCTTTGCCCGCAAGGACACCCGCACCCCGGTGATCACAGCCGCGATCAGCCTGACTGTCACCGCGGCGCTCAATTATTACTTCATTTTCGTGATGGGCATCGGCGTGGTCGGACTGGCGATCGCCGGAGCTGTGGGGGCCTGGACCAATATCGCGCTATTGGCCGGAATATTGCACGTTCGCGGATTCTACCGGATGCCTGGCCGGATCTTTGGCCGGATCCTGCGCATAACCATCGCGGCCGCAGCAATGGGCGCGGCGCTGTGGTGGCTGATGACGCAGATAGAAACATGGTTTGTCGGCACTTTTAGCCAGCAAGCAATGGGACTTGTCGCAATCATTGGCACCGGCATGTTCACCTATGCGATTGCCGCGATCATTCTCGGCGTACTCGACAAGGCGACCCTCCAGCGCCTAATGCGCCGCCAAACCTAATTACACGATAGAGAATCTCAAATGCGCGTCGTTTCCGGCATTCAACCCACGGGCAAGCCCCACCTAGGCAATTACCTTGGCGCCATCCGCAATTATGTAAAGTTTCAGGATGACGCACTTGCAGCTGGCGGCGAGTGCCTGATCTTCATCGCTGATCTTCATGCGATTTCGCAGCCACATGATCCCAAAGAGCTGTACGCATCCACATTGGAGCTCGTTGCTACACTCGTCGCGTGCGGCGTGGATCCGAACAAGGCCATCCTGTTCAATCAGGCACAAGTCCCGGCGCATTCAGAGCTGCAATGGCTGCTGAATGGCACCGCCAGGATGGGCTGGCTCAACCGCATGACGCAATGGAAAGACAAGGCCGGCAAGAACCGCGAGGGGCAATCGATCGCTCTTTTCGCCTATCCGGTGCTACAGGCCGCAGATGTGTTGCTGTATCAAGCAACCCACGTGCCCGTTGGCGAAGACCAGAAACAACACCTCGAGCTGGCGCGTGATATTGCGCAGAAGTTCAACAATGACTTCGCGACTGAAGAGGCACCGGTATTTACTCTGCCGGAACCCATCATTCCGCCCGAGGCTGCGCGGATCATGAGCCTGCGTGATGGCAGTGCGAAGATGAGCAAGTCTGATCCGTCTGAAATGAGCCGGATCAACCTGACCGACACAGCTGACGACATCATGAAGAAGGTGAAGAAGGCGAAGACTGATCCCGAACCACTGCCAAGCGAGGCAGAGGGACTGGAAGGACGCGCGGAAGCGCAAAACCTGGTTGGCATATACAGCGCGCTGGCCGGCAAAAGCGCTGATACCGTACTGGCCGATTTTGGCGGCCAGGGTTTTGGCACGTTCAAGCCAGCATTAGGCGAACTGCTGGTCGAATCTCTGGCGCCTATCTCCGCACGATTTGTCGAGTTGAAGGACGATCGCGAAGCCCTGGATGCGATTCTCGCACGGGGTGCAGCCCGCGCTCGCGAGCTGGGAACACCAACATTGGATGCTACTTACAAAGCCTTAGGCCTCGTAAGAGGCTGATTTTCAAGCTTAGTTAAGACCAGAGATCGTTAAATCCTCGTTCAGCCCGCCTCCTTTACAAAACACCCTATCGATGACAGCCTGCATTTTGAGCGACCGTGCCGGCTCCTGCGTGTTTTAGGCGCGTGGATAATGTGAAGGTGGAACAATGACCGTATTCAAATCAGTTCGCTCGCGGACTTTCAAACTCGCTGCTGTGCCCCTGCTGCTGGCAGGCCTCGCAGCATGTGCATCACCGGGCTTCAAGGCCGATGTGTCGCGCTTCCAGTCGCAATTGCCAGCACCCCAGGGTGAAACCTTTGCCGTTGTGGCCGACGATCCGGCGCTCGCAGGCGGCCTTGAGTTCGCGCTCTATGCTGACATGGTAGAGGCCCAGATGGCCCGCCTTGGCTATGCAGAGGCTGAGCCGGAGAACGCCAGCCTGCTTGTGCGGTTTGACTATGGCGTAGACAATGGCCGCGAGAAGGTTCGCACCACCGGCGGCAGCGGCTTATACGATCCGTTTTTGGACCCATGGTATCGCGGCTATCATCGTTCGCGCTTCTATCGCAGCCGTTTCCGCGGCGCATGGGGCTATGGCTTTTATGATCCGTGGTTCGGCGGCCCAGAGGTTCGCAGCTATACCGTTTACACCAGCGGTATCGACATGAAGATTGACCGCGCCGAAACCGGCGAACGTCTGTTCGAAGGCAAGGCGCAGGCCGTTTCGACCTCGAACCGCTTGCAGCATCTGGTGCCCAATTTGGTTGAGGCGATGTTCACTGACTTCCCCGGAAATTCAGGTGAGACTTTGCGCATTACAATCAAGCCGGAAGAGACCAAAGTGGTCCGCCAAGGCGACTAAGTTTACCCTTGGACGGGGTTGGATTGGGGCGGCACCGTATGGCGCCGCCCTTTTCATTTAGCTAGAGCTTCGCAGCGCCGCCGGTTGAGCCGAAGCCGCCTGCCCCTCGCGCCGTCTCGTCAAGCTCGGCAACCTCATCCCACCCGGCCTGGGTCACCGGTGCCAGCACGAGCTGTGCGATCCGGTCACCGCGCTCGATCGGGAATGGCTCTGCGCCGTGATTGATCATGATGACTTTCAGCTCGCCGCGATAGTCGCTGTCGATTGTGCCTGGCGTGTTGGGAACGGTGATCCCGTGCTTGAGCGCCAAACCTGACCGTGGACGGACCTGAATCTCGAACCCTTGCGGGATAGCCACCGCAAGGCCTGTCGCGACAGCATGCCGCGCGCCGGGCTGCAACGTCACAGTCTCTGCAGACACCACATCCATGCCCGCCGCGCCTTCCGTCGCGTAACGCGGCAAGTCCAACCCATTGCCATGCGGCAAGCGTTTCACCTGGACGTTTACGGGATCAGGCATCTTCTTTCTTACCCTGCAGCGTTTCGGCCATTTTCTCGACCAGAGCCATGGCAATGTCCATCTTTGGCATTTCTTCCAGCGTGTCGACGCCATCTTCGCTGATGATCTGGACGCGGTTCAAGTCACCGCCCATCACATCGCCTGAGACATCGTTGGCGACAATCCAGTCAGCCGCCTTGCGTTTGCGCTTACGTTTCGCATTGTCGAGAACATCTTCGGTCTCAGCCGCAAAACCAACTACCAACGCTGGCCGGTTTTCACCTGCCGCGACATTGGTGAGGATGTCGGGGTTCTCTTCGAGGACGAGAGCTGGCGGCGCAGAGCCGCGCTTCTTCATTTTCTCGCCGCGATATTCTTTCGGACGCCAATCAGCGACAGCGGCCACCATAACGGCGATATCCGCGGGCAGCGCTTTCTTCACAGCGTCTGACATCTGGACTGCGCTTTCGACGTCCACACGGTCAACACCGTCAGGCGTGCGCAGCGAGACCGGGCCGGCAACCAGCGTGACTTTGGCTCCAAGTGCCGCTGCGGCTGCCGCGATGGCAAAACCTTGTTTACCCGACGAACGGTTCGCGATGTAGCGCACCGGATCGATCGCTTCCCACGTCGGGCCCGCTGTGATCAGCATATGCTTGCCCTTGAGCGGCTGATGCCCCTTCTTGACCTTGAAGGCACCGCCGCCGAGCGCGTCGTCTTCAGCCACTTCGACATCAGCCGGCATGGCCGGTGCGCCCTCAAATTCGTCGCCATCGATGGGTTCGGGTTCGGCATCGCCGGTTCCGGTTTTGACTGTATGATTGATCGCAGCGGGATCGGTTGGCGGGGCGGAGCTTGCCCCACCCTTTGATGCAAGCAGGGGTCCAGCGTCAGCGACAGGATCGGCCGCAACCTCTTCCTCGGCTGCATCGCATGTCTCTTCGCTGCCTTCAGCTTCACACTCGCCTTCGGCAGCTTCTTCTTCGGCGGCGGCAGCAGCAGCTTCCTGCTCTTCCAGATATTCTGCTTCGATCTGATCGGCGGTGCGTTTGGCGGTCGAGCGCGGGATAATCGACGCCAGCAGTCCGCCCAATCCGCCGCCTCTTGGCGCCGCCTCTGACTCGATCGCTTCGACCTCGGCTTCCGCCTCTTCCTCGAGAATTTCTTCTTCAACCGGAGCTTCGAGAACTGCTGGTTCAGCTTTCCCTGGCACTTCGACTTCGATGCCGAAGTGGCCGGCGATCTCGCTCCAGATAACTTCCGGTTCGGGCAGACGGCCATAGCCAAACTCGCCGCAAGCCATCGCGCCTTCATCCGGGTGCAGCACTTTAACGCCCGCTTGCTGCAACCATTGCAAGTTGCGCTGGGTCGCTTCGTGTTCCCACATGCGGACATTCATCGCAGGTGCAATCATCACCGGCTTGTCTGTCGCGAGGATCAGCGTTGTCGCCAAGTCATCAGCGATCCCGGCAGCCATTTTTGCCATCAGATCGGCTGTCGCAGGGCAGACCACAACCAGATCGGCTTCCCGGCTGAGCTGAATATGCCCCATCTCGGCTTCGTTCTTGAGGTCCCAAAGCGTGGTGTGAACCTCGTTCTCGCTCAATGCAGCCAGCGCCATAGGTGTCACGAATTGCTGTCCGCCTTGCGTCAACACGCAAGTGACATCGCCCCCGCCCTTGCGGATCAGGCGAACAAGCTCGCATGACTTGTAGGCAGCGATACCGCCGCCCACCACGAGCAAAATCCTCGGTCCAGTGCCGCTCAAGAGTTCCCCCCGATTGCAGTCAGCTGCGATAGACGCATGTTGGCCAAAAGCTCCCTGTTTCGCATAAGCCATTTGAGCCTAGCCGCACAGCAAAGCCCAGCCAACCCTTGCAGCAGAGTGGTTAAGTTTTGCCTAGCGCTTTCCTAACAACAGGCTAACTAAAGCCAAACGGTTTCTGGGGAGAGACGATATGGCGTTGGTTTTACGCGCTTTGCTGTTTGTTGGTGGATTGTTCTTCGTGCTGATGGGGATCGGTTTCCTGCTCGATCCAGTCGGCTCGGGCGCTGATTTCGGAATTGCACCCCAAGGAACGCAGGGATTGGCTTCTATTCGCGCGGATATGACCGCGTTCTTTGTTGTGGCTGGCGGGTGCATGATCTGGGGCGCATGGGCGCGCAAAGGCGATCCATTGCTGGTGTCGGCTGCCCTGATGGGCATCGCGATCATCGGTCGGCTCTACACTTTGACCGTCGATGGTTCGCATGATGGCTGGTTTCTGCCGATCATCGTTGAATCGGTAACAGTGATCCTGGCCTTGTTTGGCAGCCGGATGCTGCCGCATACCGCTCTGGTTCCTGACGAAGACGCCTAAGCAATCCAGCCGAGCATCGTCGCGCCGTAAAGCACGCCTGCTCCGGCCGCGGCTGCAGCGACATAGCCCAGCCAGCTGCGTCGCTTGGGCGCAGTGGGCCCGACGATCAGCTCGATTTCCGGCAGCGGGGGCGCTTCTGGCGCACCGCCTTTGGCCGGGAATTTCTCATCCATCCGGCGCAGCAAATCGGGTAGCTTGAGCAAGGTCGAGAAATTCTCTTTCACAGCGTCGGCCAGCGCCGCTTCGGGGCCAAGCTCATCGCGCACCCAATTGCGCACATAGGGCGCAGACGTGTCCCACATGTTGATTTCGGGATTGAGCTGCGTCGCGATCCCCTCAACCATTACCATGGTCTTTTGCAGCAGCAGCAAATGCGGCTGTGTCTGCATGTCAAAGTCGCGGGTGATCGCAAATAAGCCATCAAGCATTTGCCCGACGCTCAATTCCTTCACTGGCTTGCCGCGCATTGGCTCCCCAACCGCGCGCAGGGCGGTCGCGAATTCGTCAACCGAGTGATAGCTCGGCACATATTGCGCTTCAAAATGGATTTCCGCCACACGCCGGTAATTGCCCGTGGTTAGGCCATACAATATCTCCGCCAACCATTGGCGCGCACGGCGATCGATCCGTCCCATGATGCCAAAGTCAATCGCGGCAATCGTGCCGTCATCTTCGACGAACAGATTGCCCTGATGCATGTCTGCATGGAAATAGCCGCCGCTAATCGCCTGCGTCAGGAACGCCAGAACCAGCCGGTTCGCCAGTTCGTCCATGTCATGGCCCTTGGCCTTCAGCTCCTCGACTTTGCTGATCTTTGTGCCGTCGATCCATTCGACTGTCATCACCCGGCCATTGGTGCGATCCCAGTCGATTTCCGGGACACGGTAACCCGCAAAGCCTTTCATATTCTCCGCAAGCTCGGAAGCGGACGCGGCCTCACGCCGCAGATCAAGCTCGCGATTGGTCCAGCGTTTGAAATTGGCAATGGTAAGCTGCGGACGCAGCCGGCGCGCTTCGTCACTGCCCAATGCCTCCAAATGCGCAGCGGCCCATTCATAGGTCTCGATATCCCGCGCGAACTGTTCGCGAATGCCGGGGCGCAACACCTTCAAGGCAACCTTGCGGCCGTCGCTTGTCACCGCGCGGTGAACCTGCGCGATGGATGCGGCGCCGACTGGCTTGGGGTCGATTTCCTGAAACAGCTCGCTCAGCGGCTTTTCAAAAGTGGCCGCGATCGACGCTTCAATCTCGCTGAAAGCGACCGGCGGCAAATCGTCCTGTAATCCGAGCAGATTGTGTGCGGCCTCCTCGCCCACCAAATCGGGCCGTGTGGCCAGCGTTTGCCCCAGCTTGATCGCCGCTGGTCCAATAGCCTTGAACGCGGTTGCATAGTCAGGCGTCGTAGGCTGGAATGTGCCAATACGCGCAAGCCGAACCAATCGTTTGACCTGCACCGGCGCGTTAGGATCGGCTTCGATCCCGCGCAAAGCGCCATGCTTTGCGAGCTTGCGCCCCCACTTGAGCAAGCGCCAGATATGGGTTGAGGGTCTTGTCACCCCTACACTTTCCAGCCCGAATGGATGTTCACGGCCCCGCCCAAAATCTTCTCGACGCGCGTATTTCTGAAACCCGCATCCTTGATCATAGCTTCGAATACATGCGCAAGCGGGAAGCGGCGGATTGACTCTGCCAGATAACGGTAACTGTCTTCGTCATCGGCGATCGCCTTACCCAGCTTGGGCATGATCTGGTGCGAATATAAATCGTAGATCTCTTTGAAGCCTGGCCAGTCGGTCGTGCCGAATTCCATGCAGTAGAAGCGACCGCCGGGCCGCAGCACGCGGTGCGCCTCAACCAGGGCCTTGTCGATATGTGTCACGTTCCGAATGCCAAACACAATGGTGTAAGCGTCAAACTGGTTTGCCGGGTAACTCAACGTTTCGGCATTCTGGCACGACCATGACAGGCCATCAATCCCGCGCTCCATCGCGCGTTCGATACCGACGTCGAGCATGTCCTGATTGATGTCAGCAACCACAACCTCGGCCCCGCGTGCGGCCATGCGAAAGGCGATGTCGCCTGTGCCGCCTGCCATGTCCAGAGTGGCTTCGCCCGGCTGCGGTTTGACCCGGCGAACGAACCTGTCCTTCCAGACCCGGTGCATACCTCCAGACATGGCATCATTCATTATGTCATATTTGCGCGCGACATTGGAAAAGACCGCACCAACACGCTGCGTCTTCTCTTGTGGATCGACATCTTCGTAGCCGAAAGAAACCTTATCAGTCATAGCGGGGCGCCTTAGGATGAATTGCGAGCATGGCAAAGGGTGTTATGGGGCATTTCTGATTTGAAAGCCTGATCTCCTTGGGCACATAGGTTACACAAACAAACATGCCTGAACTTCCAGAAGTAGAGACAACGGTTCGCGGGCTTACCCGGTTCCTTGATGGCGCAAGGATCGATCGCTTGGTGCTCAATCGACCCAATTTGCGCCGGCCATTTCCGGATGGGCTGGTTCAAGTGATGACCGGCGCAACCGTAACCGGCCTGTCGCGCCGCGCAAAATATGGCCTGATCCATACCGACCGCGATCAGACGATGGTTTTCCATCTGGGCATGAGCGGCCGGTGGCGGATCGATCCGGCCAAGCCAGACAAACACGACCACCTGATCATGGAGTCAGGTGGCCATCATTTTGCCCTGTGCGATCCGCGCCGCTTTGGTTCGGTTGATCTGATCGCGACAGATGCGCTGGGCGAATGGGCGCCGTTTGCCGCCTTGGGGCCAGAGCCGCTGAGTGAGGATCTCGACCCTGCCTATCTCAAGGCCGCGCTCAGAGACCGCAAGCAAGCCATCAAGCTTTGCCTGCTCGACCAGCGGATCGTGGCGGGTCTCGGCAATATATATGTGTGCGAAGCACTTTGGCGCGCGGGGATTCATCCCCGCAAGGCTGGCGGCAAAGTGACCAGGCCCCAGCTTGATCGGCTTGTTCCGCATATCAAGGAAGTGCTCACTCAATCGATCCATGATGGCGGCTCTACCTTGCGCGATTACGCTGCACCGGATGGCGAACTCGGCTATTTTGCCACACGCTTTGATGTCTATGGACGCGAGGGAGAAGCTTGCCGCCGCGAAGATGGCGGCATCATCCGCCGCTTTGCTCAAGGCGGACGCAGCACATGGTTCTGCGCCAGGTGCCAAAAGTAGGCTATCACTCCCCCAGAATAGGTTGACGATTCGCGAGGGCAGGACTATGTGCGCGCCTTTCCGGCAGTGAATCGCCGTTTTCGAACACACTAGATAATTCAGATCCGGTCACGTTGGGTGATCGAGAAGCAAGGACAAACATGGCCAATTCGCCACAAGCAAAGAAGCGCATTCGTCGCAACAATCGCCGCGCGGACGTAAACACCGCGCGCGTCAGCCGTATCCGTGGTTTCGTCAAGAAAGTCGAAACAGCATGCGAAGCAGGCGACAAGGCGGCGGCAGCCGAAGCTTTGAAAGCTGCACAGCCTGAAATGGCGCGCGGCGTTGCTCGCGGCGTGATGCACAAGAACACAGTTGCTCGCAAGATGTCGCGCCTCTCGAAGCGAGTCGCTGCACTTTGATTCGGCGTTGAGGCGTCAAACGGCGCTTCGGAATTGCGTGAAACATGCACAAGGGCCGGCCCGATACGGGTGCGGCCCTTTTGTTTTGCGCGGCGTGCGACAAGGCCGATAGCGCTAAACCTAGGACTTTCCACGATTCGCATCGCTCAAATCGCGAAAATGTAGGTATATCAACGACATCAACGCAAGCCTGCGGGTTAGAGCCGAGTCAACCGAAATATTTCGCTTTTTTTACGAAAACGTCCTTGCGCTTAAGCGTTAGAGCTTCATAAAACATAGCTGTCTGAGGCGGGACATCTCGGACATTTACAGTTTTGGACACAGGGGCAAAGCGCAGAGAAGGTGACTCCGCGCAATGGCGAAGCTTGGCCAAGTTTTGGGCAAAAATGCAACCTCGGGTCGACTCCGAGGATAAAGAGGTATTGGGTTGGGGAATGGCGCAAAATAATGACAATGGCAGTTCGACAAAGCGCAAGATCGATGAAGATTTGATGGAAGATGCAGAAGCCGTAAACTTGGCTGCAGACTGGGCTGACATTAGCCAGGGCCTGCGCAAGGATTTGGGCCACCAACTGCACAGCCAATGGATAAAACCAATCCAGCTGGGCAGTGTATGCAAGGAATCGGGCACACTCGATCTTTTCCTCCCGACCGAATTCAGCGCTAACTGGGTCAATGATCGTTTTCATGACCGCTTGCAGCTCGCCTGGAAGATTGTGCGCAGCGAAGTTCGCAAGGTACGCATCTCTGTTCACCCGGGCCGTCGCCAACTGCCTGAGCTGATGCTCGACAATGGCCGTCGCCCTGCAAATGATGCGGACACCAGCGCCATCGCAGTTGCAGCTGGAACCATTGGCGAAGCTGGCTTCACCAGTTCCGTGGGCCTTGACCCCTCACTGACGTTTGCCGCCTTCGTAACCGGTGAAACCAACATTTTGGGCAAGAATGCCGCAGAGCGCATGGCCGCAACCGAGCAGCCGCAGTTCTCGCCGCTTTATCTCAAGGCCGCGACCGGCCAGGGCAAAACGCACCTGCTGCACGCTATCGGTCACGCTTATCTTCAGGCGCACCCCCGCGCGCGCATATTTTACTGCAGCGCAGAGCGTTTCATGGTCGAGTTTGTCCAGGCGCTCAAAGCTAACCAGATGATCGAATTCAAAGCGCGCCTGCGCAGTTTTGATCTGCTGCTGGTGGACGACATCCAATTCATTATTGGTAAGGCGAGCGCTCAGGAAGAGCTGCTCTACACGATTGATGCGCTGCTCGCTGAAGGCAAGCGCCTGGTATTCGCTGCTGACCGTGCACCCCAAGCGCTAGACGGGGTGGAGCCACGTCTCTTGAGCCGTTTGTCGATGGGCTTGGTGGCAGATATTCAGCCCGCCGATATAGAACTGCGTCGCAAGATCCTCGTCTCCAAACTGTCGCGTTTCGCGCCTCTGAACGTGCCGGACGATGTGGTCGATTTTCTCGCTCGCACGATCACACGCAATGTGCGCGAGCTGGTGGGCGGCCTTAACAAGCTGATCGCCTATGCCCAGCTGACGGGACAAGAAGTTTCGCTGAATCTTGCGGAAGAACAATTGACCGATATCCTGTCGGCTAATCGACGCCGGATCACGATCGACGAAATCCAGCGGACGGTTTGCCAATTCTATCGGATCGACCGCAGCGAGATGTCATCCAAGCGCCGCGCGCGTGCCGTGGTTCGCCCGCGTCAGGTAGCGATGTATCTGTCGAAAGTTCTCACGCCGCGCAGCTATCCTGAAATCGGCCGCAAGTTTGGTGGTCGCGATCACTCGACGGTTATCCACGCAGTGCGCCTGATCGAAGATTTGCGCAAACGCGATGCGGATATGGACGGCGACGTACGCAGCCTCTTGCGCCAGCTAGAGAGTTAATTCGCACACAATTTCAACATGAAATGCCCGGATTGATCGACAGCTCTATTCACAGGGCTGTCGACAGGCTGTGCACAGGCTGTAAACAGCTTGTCCCATGACTTCTGCACCGCTCTCTCCACAGCGTTTGGACCGTTTTGCGCGCCATATTGTATTGCCGGAGATCGGCGGCGCTGGGCAGGTCGCGCTGACGCAGAAACATATTGTGGTCGTAGGCCTTGGCGGCATTGGCTCCCCTGCCCTGCAATATCTCGCTGCAACCGGGATCGGGCGCTTCACTCTGATCGATGACGATGCAGTCGATGCCAGCAATCTGCAGCGCCAGACGATCTTCACCAGCCGTGATGTCGGCCATGGCAAGGCCACCAGTGCGCGACGCTGGCTCGCCAACTTTGACGAAACCTTGCAGGTCGAGATCAGCGACACCCGCATTGGTTCGGACAACGCTGGGGCTCTGATCGGCGACGCTGATCTTGTGTTTGACGGGACAGATAATTTTGCCACCCGGCTCGCCGTATCAGATGCGTCTGTTGCTGCAGGAGTTCCGTTGCTCAGCGCCGCCGTGGGTCGCTTTCAGGGTCAAGTCGGTGCCTTTGCAGGCCACTTGCCTGGCCAGCCCTGCTATCGCTGTTTCGTAGGTGACGCTTTCGACGCAGAAGACTGCGACACCTGCGCTGAGGACGGAATGCTGGGCGCAATGGCCGGATGGGCCGGCACTTTCGGCGCAATGCAGGCCGTGCGCGCGCTGCTCCAAGGGGTGAGCGCGTTTGGCGATCCGCAATTCGGCAAGCTGCACATTTTGGACGGGATGAAACCCGGCATGCGCACCCTCACCATCGCAAAGGATGCAGCATGCAAGGGATGTAGCGCCTAAGCGCCTAACCAATCACAGTTAATGCCTTGAAGGGTTCAACCCGGAAGGCTCAGTGGACGCGTCTCATAGTGCAAGCGCCACTGGTGGATTTCAGCCAGCATGATCTCGCCAAGCCTGCGCGAACGATCAATCAGCCGTTCGTAACTTAGTGGATCGCGCTCGATCGCGCTGCGCAGCTGAGCAAGTTGTCGGGCGATGACCGTTGATCGTTCGCTTGTCGCAGCGAAATCGCCCTGCATCCTGATGCCGTAGAGCGCTGCAGCGAGAGCCGGAAAAAGTGCGGTTGCAAAAGTGACCAATTCTGTCACGCCGAAGGGGCCGAGGTTGCCCGGCTTGCCAACAAAAATTGCTGTGCCAAGATAGGCAAGGCAGGCCAGAATCGTGCCGACGAAAAACGCGTCGCCCATCCGGTGCAGCGCATGATTGGCGTGATGCATCGAATGCGCATTCGCTTCGTGATAACTCGCCTGATCATCAATGAGCTCCAGCATCGATGCGCGTACCTTAGTGAGGTAGGCTTGGTCGTATGTTTGACCCGCCAGCCCCAATTCTCGCGCGGTCGCTCTGGCGTACCAACTAACCCAGCCAGGTTGCGTTGTGCCATCTTCCACCGCTCTAAGAGAAAGTTGCCCAAGCGTCGCAGACATGGCCAGCAGCCTCAGTCGCTCTGCCAGGTGGCGCAGATTTAGCCATTGCTGGTGGAGATTTGACCGGTTGGCTCCGTGCGTGTTGATGATAATCACCAGAATGACGATCAACTCAGCCGTTATCAGCCATTTCTTCCCGTCGGGGAACAACAGCCCTGACAAGGCTAGCATGACCGCGAGACCAGCCAAGGCAAAATTGGCCACAAAACTTGATCGGAAACGCAGCGCGAAATAGCCCGCTTCGGCATCTGCCCGTCCAAACCGGCGCGCAACCTCTTCAGTCAATTGTGCCCCAAAACGCTCTTGCCCCGCGAAAGCCCCCACATGATTGCGCAAAGATTCCACGCTGTCGCTCGGTTTCGGAGGGTGAAAAGAGGTTTTGCGCAACTTCTTAGCGCCTGTTGCAGCCAAAAGCGCCGGCCACGCAAAATGGCGTTCACTTCTGTCGGGATGCGGTTGAACGAATTTTCTAAGCGCAGCCTGCTCCTCTCCTGAAGGCGGTGCGCAAAGCGCGTGGATCAGTCGCGGCAACGCTTCTTTCGCGTCGGTTCGCTCTACGCCGTCCAATGACGGGCGGTCTGGCACAACATCGTGCAAACCGCTCCACAGCAATTCAGGAGGCGATTTTCCGGAGGCATCGATATGGATGACCGGCTGATGCAGAGCGACCGCTTCTGCAATAACTTGCGTGGTCCCTCCTCTACCGCGCGCGGCTTCTCCATCCCAAACCGCGATCAATATATCCGATTGCGAGAGAACGAGGCGCCCGGCGTGTTCATATGCCGCCTCGTCACCGCCATTGAAGTCAGCCAGCGCCATGGCCGATTGCGCCTGATCAAGCAAAGAGGACGTGCTGCGCCATTCAACTTCACCGAAGTCTTTTGCATATACTTCGGCGGGAAATGGCAAACATGCAGCCAAACGGACACCGCTTCCCAGCGCAGCTTCCGCAGCAAGAACGTCTGCTCCTTCTGCGAGCGATGAAACTAGTACAGTTTCGGCCGGCTCAGATGAAAAAATGCCGGGATGCTCTTCGACAATGTCAGAGAGCGATTTGGCAGCCAGTTCGAACAACTGCGCGCAGTGATCGCGGACATGCTGGTGATGTTCTGACTTTAGCCGCGGTGGCCGATGCCCCGTAATCCCGAACCGCAACGCGAGGCGTGGCCGGAAGCAATCACTTGCCAGATCATTGCTCACGCCGCCAAATCCCCCGTCCAGTGAAATCGCCATCAGGAATAGCTGCCGACGATTAGTCTCCGCGCACAGTGTTAGACCAACACAAAGCATCGCCACAAGCTAGTGCTTGGTTTTGTTGTCGGTCTTGTTGAGCTGTGACCGTCTCCATTTCTTTCGCGAGGAAATGAGTCTGAACCAGGCGAACTGGCGCGATATATGTCGACGCCCAAGGTATGGCGTGCACTTGCGTTCAGCTCTCACCTAGACCCGGTACTTTGCCCGGTATCCAGTCCTCGCCTGCAAAGCGGATGGAAGGCGCAATGTGATGGCCCCCGCCTGCTGCTTCGATCCAGAGACCCCGCTCAGCGATGTGCGGCTCGTCCAGGGCTTCACGGAAATTCAGCACGGGAGCGAACGCTACGTCTTTGTCTGCGAACCAGGCGACCCATTCGTCCCGGGTTCTGGTGACGAAGGTGTCGCGCAAGAATGCGATCAATTCATCTTGTTCGCCCGCCGGCGCCTCTGCCACGGCCAGCAAATCTTCCCGCTCAAGTGCCTTCAGAAGATTCTGCGCGAATTTGATCTCTCGCCCACCCAGCACGACATGCATGCCATCACTGGTCATGTAGATCTGATAGAAGCCCGCGCCGCCAAGCGAACGCTGACGCTGGCTGACGGGGCTCGCGCCGCCTGCAATGGCGCTCCCAGCGGTGTGAGCGCACCACGGCAGCAAACTATCGAACATAGCGCAATCGATATAGGCGCCCTCGCCAGTACGATCACGCCCAAGCAGCGCCATCAGCACCGCTGACAATGCGGTGAGACCAGCTGCGAGATCGGCGCTCGCTGCGCCAGGCACCACTGGCGTGCCATCTGGGCCGTCGTTGACCGCCAGAAAACCTGCGAGCGCCTGGACCGCCATGTCATGAGCGGGGTGATGCGCCAACGCACCTTCCTGGCCAAACGCCGAAATCGAACAATAAACAATGTCAGGCTTGATCGCTTTGACGCAATCATAATCAAAGCCCAGCCGCTGCATTACCCCAGGACGAAAGCCTTCGACAAACACGTCAGCGCTTTTGATAAGTTCTCGCAGTGAGGATCTACCATCCTCGCTCTTCAGATCGAGAACCACGCTTCTCTTTCCGCGGTTCAAATTTGCGAACCAGATCGAATGCTCGGTCTCGTCATACGTATCGAATGGTTCCTGCACGCGCGCAGGATCCCCGGTCGGCGGTTCGACCTTGATAACGTCCGCGCCCTGATCCGCCATCATGACCGTCATCATCGGTCCCGGTAGGAACTGCGTCAGATCGATAACTGTAATGCCGGAAAGCTTACCCATTGAGCATGTCCTTTTTCGTAACCAGCTGCTTGGTGCAGGGCTCATTCTCGCCGCATGGCCAGTAGGCGTTTTCTTCCCAAAGAAGTATCGTATTCTGACTAGCGCCCCAAACCAATTCGTAGTGAAACCATTATGATAGAACGGATGCCGTTACATGTTGACCCTTCCCGCGGCATGCGCGTGTTGCCGCCGAGACACAGCAAACCCTTCATTATGTCATAAGTGACTGGAGAGCCTTGCGGAATGGGTGATTTTGTAGTCTAGTCAAAGTTCGGGACTGAACGTTGAATGGGCTGAAAGCCTTTTTTGGCGAACATTGGACACTTAGCTGATGCTTATCAGCCCGACAGGGGAAAACTCATGAAAAGTTGTGCCGGATTCTCGGATCCAAAGGCCGTGCGCTGGCTGACCAGCGCCGGGGTTTCGGCCCTGGCCATCACGCTGGCAACGCCAGCGGTTGCGCAGGACGCCGATGAAGATCAAGCAGTGGTTTTGGATGACAATTCCACACAGGCAGCGGACGAGGGGGCGATCATCGTTACCGGCTCCCGTATTCGCCGGAATGAAACGACCAGCGCTTCGCCGCTAACAATCATCGATCCAGACTTGCAGCGCAAACAAGGTTTGAATTCTGCTGCGGAAATCATCCAGCAGTCTCCGATTGCCAATGGATCGACCCAGATTACGTCAGCGATCTCTGCGAACACCATCTCGAATGGTGGTCCCGGTGCGCAGACGGTGTCTTTGCGTGGACTGGGTGCAGAACGTACGCTCGTCTTGCTGAATGACCGCCGCGCTGGCCCCGCTGGTACGCGTGGTGCTGTTTCGGCCTTTGACCTCAACGTTCTGCCGGGCATTATCATTGAGCAAGTTGATGTGCTCAAAGACGGCGCATCCTCGATCTACGGTTCAGACGCTGTGGCAGGTGTGGTCAACATTCGGACGAAAAAGCAGACGGATGGTCTTGAGTTCGATTTCTTCCGTTCGCAAACTTTCGAAGAAGGCGGTGAAGAAACCAGCGTAAGCCTTGCCTGGGGCAAGGAGTTTGACCGCGGTCACATCCTTCTCGCAGGCGACTATTACAAGCAGCGCGAACTGCAGCGACAGGACCGCGATTTCCTTGGCTGTCCTGAAGATTATGTCTTCAGCGAAGATGGCCAGCGTCGGCTTGATCTGATCGATCCGCGAACAGGCGAACTGGGCTGCCCGAATGGAACGCTCTGGGGCCATGTATGGACATATTTCTCAGACAACCTTCAGGATCAGGATCCCAACTTCTTCAACCCAACCATCGTCTCGCTGCTGCAGTTCAGCTATGGTAACGATAACCTTGGTAATTTCATTCCACCTCCCGGCCCTGCGGTCAATCCTGGCAACGTAATCACGCCTCCGGGCTGGTTCGCGGTCAGCTATGAAGACCCTAACGCATACATTCTGCGTAACGCCTATCACCCGTTTGAGCAGGCCAGCACTGTCATTCCGGAAACCGAGCGTTTCACGCTGTATGCCGATGCGGCATTCGAACTGACCGAAGGCGTGGAAGTTTACGCGGAAGGGCTTTTCAACCGTCGCGAGACTTATGTTGATACCTACTCGCAGTTCTATAACTTCGGCTACACAGACCTTTATGCTCCGGGCGATCCGGACGATCCGTTCCCGGGTTGGACTTCTTTTGGCGGTCTGGGAGCTTTCATCAGCCCGACTGGTATCCTCGATCAATACGACAACTGGATCGATGTCGACTACTATCGCGGTGTCCTCGGCGTTCGTGGTGACCTGACAGACAAGTTGTCTTATGATGTGCATGGCCAATACAGCCGGTCTGAAGGCAAATACACTCTGCAGCAAATCTTGCAGGACAGTATCACACAGCAGACTGATCGTGCTTATGGATACGGTTGCGCCGGACTGTTTACAGCTATCGAGAACAAGCCGTGCCTGCAGATCAACTGGGTTGATCCGCGGGTCATGGCCGGTGACCTCACTCCCGAGGAAGTCGAGTATCTGGTCGGTGAGGAGACTGGCGTAACAATTTACGAGCAAATGTTTGCAGAAGCGTCTGTTTCTGGCGAGCTGTTCGAACTGCCCGCTGGTCCGTTTGGCTTCGCTCTGGGTGCGGTAATTCGGCGCGACGAGATCGATGATACGCCAGGCGATATTACCAATGCGTTGGTTCCAGGTGGTGATCCGAACAATCCGGATGACTTTGTCGATAACGGCTTTGCGAACAACTTCTCGTCGACGCCCACTCGCGGCCGGACAACGACGAAGGAAGCCTTTGCCGAAATCAACCTTCCGCTGATCCGCGACAAGCTGTTGGTCGAGAACCTTGAAATCTCGGCCGCTGCTCGTGTCACCAATGTGAGCGCAACCGCTCCCGATGGCCGTAGCGACGCCAGCAACGGCAACTGGACCTACAAGCTAACTGGCAACTGGACCGTGACCGATTGGCTGCGTCTGCGTTCGACATATGGTACGTCTTACCGCGCACCAGCCTTGTTCGAGCAATTCCTTGGCAGTCAGGCAAGCGGTGCGCGTCAGCGTAATGTGGACCCTTGTGTCCGCTGGCAGGAACAGTTGGATGACGGCACGATCACACAGCGTATCGCAACCAATTGCCAGGCCGACCAGAGCTTCCTGAACGGTCCAGCCACTGGTATTCCTGCTGACCACACGGGTGCAGGTATTCAGGTATCTGTATTCACTTCAGGCGGTCTGGGTGTACTTGAACCGGAAACGTCGACTGCTTTTACGGCTAGCATGATCTTGACACCGTCATTCGACTTCTTGCCGGATACGGACATCGCGCTGACGATCGACTACTTCGACATTACGGTTGAAGGTGAGATTTCACAACTCAATCCATTCCAGATCGTGTCAGGTTGCTACGATTCGGTTGATTTCCCGAACAATCCTTTCTGTTCGTTCTTCGAGCGCGGTCAGGATGGCGACATCAACAATATTCGTTTCGTGAACCGTCAGTTCATCAACATTGACGAACAGAGCAACAAGGGCATCGACTTTACCCTGCGTGTTCGCCACGATCTTGGTGATTTGGGTGAACTGTCATTGCTTGGCCAAGCGACACTGCAAACCAAGGACCAGATCATTACGTTCGGTTCTGATGCAGCAAACCTGACAGAAGATGAGAAACTGAACGGTGACGTTGGCGATCCCAAGTTCACTGGCAATCTCATCACGACATGGGAAAAGGGTAACACGACACTTCTCTATGGTGTCACGGTTATCGGCGCCTCGTCGAGTGAAGCAGACTACATCGAAGACTTCGGCGGTCTGTGTAACCCAACACCTTCGTTCGAGGTGGTCTATGGCGAACCATACTGTGTCGTGCCGCGCACGAATGCAGTCTGGTATCACAATGCCTCGATCACGCAGAGCTTCGACGATGATCGCTTTGAGATCACGCTGGGTGTTGCGAACCTGTTCGATACAGAACCCCCGCAGGTTTCCGGTCTCGTGACTGCTTTCGCAAATGTGCCGCAGGCATCGCAGTATGACTTCCTTGGTCGTCGCGCCTTCCTGCAAGCCCGCGCGAAGTTCTAAGTCGAACGCTTAGCGGACAATAGAGGGGTGGCGGGCATTGTCCGTCACCCCTTTTTTATTGGGCTTGGCCTCATTGACCCGTTACATTGAAATAGATCATGCCTGAGATTCACCTGAAACCTGACGATTTGAATGCGCGCAATGCTGAATTCGAGCAAGCGCCGCTGGAACAGCATCTGTTTTTGAACTCAGTGCCAAAGTCAGGCAGCCATTTGCTGCGCAATATCATCCGAATGTTTGTCCCGGTCGAGCAGCACTATGACCGCGATTTCATTCAGTACGGAAACCTGCGTGATCATCTGGCCGCATTTGATGGCCCGCCAGCCAAACTGAGCTGGGGGCACCTGTTCCATTCGGACGTTTCCGCCATTTCGACTAGCGTCGCGCGCAAACTGCTGCTGGTGCGCGATCCCTATAGCTGGGTGCTTTCCAAGGCGCGCTTCATGCTCTCCGACGAGTTTACCGGCGAGCTTGAAATGTTGAAGTCAGCTCCGATCAGCGCTGATGACCTGATCAGCATGGTCATTTTCGGTATTCCACGCGCCCTGCCTGCCTTAAAGGAAACCTATGCCCACAACGCAGTGGCGTGGCTCGGCACCGGTGTTCACCTGGTACGATATGAAGAGCTGGTAGCTGCGCTCCGTGATTTGGAAACGCCCGCGTCAGAGGCATATTTCCGCGATCTGTTTGAGGCTTGCGGTATCGCCATGCCAAGCGACTGGCGTGCGCGGGTGAAGATCGGTTCAGACCCTGCGAACAGCGGTACGGCCAAGCAGAACTTGTCGGGCAAGATCACCTCTCTCCCCGATGAGCTGAGCCAGCAACAGCGTGCGATGGTCGACTTCGCAAGCCCGGGCCTCCGCACGATCCTGGGCTATGAATGAGCATGACATCGTGACTAACGGGAATGCAACTTCCGGTAAGAGTGAAGCCGACATCCGTTCTGTACTGGCGGAGGCGCAAGGGCGCTTGAAACAGTCGCCTAGCGATCCCAGGCTCTTGCGCACTGCGGCAGCTGCACACCGAGAGCTAGGTGAGGCCGCTGAAGCACAGCAGGCAGAAATCGCCGCTATCCATCACAGCTCTGCGGTGCCGGCGCTGACCAAGGCCGCACAGCAGATGACTGCGCAGGAATTTGGCGAAGCCAGCCGGATCTTGGCTGAACATTTGCAGCATGAACCCGATGATCTGGCCGCATTGACACTGTCGGCGGAGGCCGGAATTGCGCTGGGCGTAGCCTACAAAGTGCTGCCTATGCTGGAAAAAGTGCTCAGCCGCGCCCCGGGTTTCCTGCGTGCGCGCATTCTCTATGCTAATGCATTGATGCTGACCGATCGGTTGACCGATGCCTTGCGTGTCATCCAGCCAGTGGCTGAAAAACGCCGCGATGATGCCGAGCTGGTCAATCTGCTTTCGCGCATTCACACTGAGCGCGGTGACTATGCTGCCGCGACCAAGGCCAATCGGGAACTGGTTCGGCTCGATCCGCGATCACCCGACGCGCTGACCAACCTTGGCGACAGCCTGCGTTTTGATGGCAAGCGTGAAGAAGCCACGGAAGCCTATCGTAGCGCGATTGCAGAGGATCCCTGTCATGGCCGCGCGTGGTGGAGTCTTGCTGATCTGGATGCATCTGTCCTTACAGCGGGTGATGTCACGCAGATTGAGCAGGCGCTTGCACAACGCGGTGACCAGCCCGAGCACGCTGGCAATCTTCATTTCGCGCTGGGCATTGCGCACGACGCACAAGGTGCGGCTGAACAGGCCTTTGCTCAGTTCGCAGCGGGCAACAGGCTTCGCCGCCTGGCGCAGCCCTATGACGCGCATGACATCACATCGCAAGTTGATCGATACCTTGGCGCACTAGGGGACGATCCAGAACCATCTGCGCACAGGCCCGACCCCGCTGAGCCAGTACCGATCTTCGTTCTGGGTATGCCGCGAGCCGGCTCAACCTTGGTCGAGAGGATGTTGGGCCAGCACTCCGGCATCGAGGCGTTAGGCGAACTCTCTATCGTGCCGCATATGGTCGATCGGCTGCGCCAAGATGCAGGCGAGGATAAGCTAGAACAGGCTATCGCAGGTCTGAGCGATGCCGCTCTTGCCAATATGGGGCAATGGTATGTCGCTCGCGCGAAAGAGCGCATGAAGACCAATGCCGGCTTCTTTGTCGACAAGCTTCACATGAACTGGCGCCATTTGCCCTTGATCCTGCGCATGTTGCCACAGGCGCGCATCATAGACATTCGGCGCGACGCGATGGATTGTTGCTGGTCAAACTTCAAGACGCTGTTCGCCAGAGGGCATCCAGCCGCCAGCGATCTATCCGATATCGGCCTGTTTTACGGGGATTATGTTCGCCAGACGGACACATTGTCACGACGCTTCCCGGGGCGAATCCATCTTCAGGGCTACGAAGCTTTGGTGGATTCAGCCGAGAGTGAGACCAGTTCCATGTTCTCAGCGATCGATATCCCGTTCGAGCCGCAAGTGCTTGAGTTCCACCTTTCCAAAGAACCCGTTGCAACCGCGAGCAGTGAGCAAGTGCGCAAGCCGCTCAATCGCAAGGGCATCAGCGCTTGGAAAGCCTATGGACCTTGGCTAGGCCCATTGCGCGATGCTTTGGGAGAATTTGCGCATGACTGATCCTCGCAGCGATCCTTTGCGCAAGATTCTCATCGTCGGCGGTGGTTCGGCCGGTTGGATGGCTGCAACATTCCTGTCGCGCATATTCGGTCGCATAGCCGAAATCGAGCTGTTAGAAAGCGATGCGATCGGCGTCGTTGGTGTAGGCGAAGCGACCATCCCGCCGATCCGCAAGTTCAACAATTTCTGCGGCGTCGATGAAGCTGCCTTTCTGCGCGACACGCAGGGCACCTTCAAAGCGGGAATCCAGTTCGAGAACTGGGGCAATGTGGGTGATCGGTACCTTCATGCTTTCGGACGTGTCGGGCAAGAGCTCGACGCGCTGGTCAGGATGCATCATTGGTGGCGCCTTGGACAGCAGGCGGGCGCAGCCGACTATCCCAGATGGGAAGAATTGTTCTTGGGCCGCGCAGCGACCGACCTTGCCCGTTTCGGGTTCGATCCCCGCAACCCGGGACGACTCAGCGAGCTGCTGCCACATGCATACCATTTCGATGCCATCGCCTATGGACGGCACCTGAGGAAAATCGCGGAAGCACAAGGTGTCACGCGGATCGAAGG
>JABDKI010000026.1 GCA_013002295.1 Altererythrobacter sp. | reverse complement strand
TGCGCGCGTGGCGCGATGCGCCCGGCAAATATTACGACCTCGACACGCGCAATTGCATCCATTTCGTTGGCGAGATCGCCAAGATAATCGGCCTAACGATCGAATATCCTGAAAACATGCTGCGCCGCCCGAAGAAGTGGCTCAATCACGTTACGGGCCTGAATCCGCAATTGGGTACGGAACCCGTCGACTGATTTTGCTTCAACCGTGCTTGGCGCGGATTGGGGGATTAAATCGCACAGCTGACTTGCCCTTAGCGCGGCTGTGCGGAATCACAGCGACATGGCGATTCTTTCCGACAATTGGATTCGAGACAAGGCGACGAACGAAGGCATGATTGAGCCTTTCGTGGAGGCGCAGCGGCGTGACGGCGTCATTTCCTATGGCGTCAGCTCTTTCGGCTATGACGCGCGGGTCGCAGACGAATTCAAGATTTTCACCAATGTCGATTCGGCGGTGGTGGACCCGAAGAATTTTGACGGCAAGTCATTGGTCGACCGGCAGACCGATGTCTGCATAATTCCGCCCAACAGTTTCGCGCTTGCACGCACGGTTGAGTATTTCCGCATTCCTGAAGATGTGCTGGTGATCTGCCTAGGCAAATCGACCTATGCCCGCTGCGGCATCATCGTGAATGTCACCCCGCTGGAGCCCGGCTGGGAAGGCCATGTGACGCTGGAGTTTTCCAACACGACACCGCTGCCCGCAAAAATCTATGCGAATGAAGGCGCTTGCCAGTTCCTTTTCCTGAAAGGCAATGAACGGCCCGAGGTCACTTATGCGGATCGCGCGGGCAAATACATGGGCCAGCGCGGGGTTACTCTTCCAAGACTCTAGGGCCGCGGCTTTAACCGCTTAGGCAAGAACCACATTTCCGTAACGGCTTTGACTCTCTGACGCGCTCGGCGCATCAAGCTGCGAAAGAAGGAGAGCATTCATGGCCACCCCAGAATTCGACATCATCATTTACGGCGCCACCGGCTACACCGGCCGTCTGGTAGCAGAATATCTCGATCAACATTACGGCGGCCGCGATGACGGCCCTAGTTGGGCGATGGCGGGGCGCAGTTTGACCAAGCTGGAAGAAGTGCGCGATGAAATCGGCGCACCAGCGGGCACGCCTTTGATCGTTGCGAATTCGGACGATCCGGCCAGCCTGCAAGCGATGTGCGAGCGGGCCAAAGTCATTCTGACAACGGTTGGCCCTTATCAGCTGTATGGCGATGCGCTGGTCGAAGCCTGCGTCAAAACCGGCACCGACTATGCGGATTTGTGCGGCGAGCCGGGCTGGATGCGAGAGCAAATTGACGAGCATCACGAAGCGGCGAAAGCGTCTGGCGCGCGGATCTGCTTCTCCAGCGGGTTCGACTCGATCCCATTCGATCTGGGCGTATTGATGACCCAAAAGGCTTGCGAAGATCGCTTCGGCAAGCCTGCTCCGCGCATCAAAGGCCGGGTTCGCGCGATGCAAGGCACCTTCTCTGGCGGTACGGCTGCGAGCCTTACTGCGACAATGAAATCGATCGCCAAGAAGCCTTCGCTGATCCCGATCCTGCAGAGCCCGTTTGGTCTGACGCCAGGTTTTGAAGGGCCCAGCCAGCCACTCGGTGTGGTGCCTGAATATGATGAAAGCCTTGGTAAATGGGCTGCACCCTTCATCATGGCCACGATCAACACAAAAAATGTGCACCGCACCAACTTCCTGTCTGGCCATCCCTACGGCGAAAACTTCAAATATGACGAGATGATGCTGACCAGCCCGGGCGAGGCAGGCAAGGCCGCGGCCAATGCCGTCGCAGAGATGCTGAAGAACCCGTTCGGTGCGAAACCGCCCAAACCAGGCGAAGGCCCGAGCAAGGAAGAGCGCGAGAACGGATTTTACGACGTATTGTTTGCTGCAGAAATGCCAGATGGCGAGACGCTGCACTACGGCGTGAAAGGCAAGTATGATCCGGGCTATGGCTCGACCAGCCGCATGCTGACCGAAACCGGCATGGCATTGCTGTCATCCGACAAGGAAGGCGGCGTTGGCACACCGGGATACTTCCTCGGCGAGGACCTCGTGAAGCGGCTCGAGGAACACGCCGATCTGACGTTCGCAGTAGAAGATTAGTGCCAAACAAAAAGGGGGACTGGTGCGAAGCCAATCCCCCCTGAGGTTGGTTGTGAGGAACAACCTTAGAAACTGAAGCGAACGCTCGCCTTGATGTTGCGGCCTGCCAGCGGCACGTAGTCCTTTGTAAAGCTGGCGTGGCGGCGGCCAACCACATCGAACACATTGTCGGCGTTGAGCACCAGCGTAACGTTCTCGAAATCGGACAACGGGCGCCAAGCGATTGAAAAGTTCACAAGTGTGAAGCTGTCAGTTGGTGTCTCGAATGCGTCGACATCATCCTGCTCACCAAACCACTGCACTTCGCCGCGTGCGTCGAAAGCATCAGACTGATATTCGAGCGCACCGAGCAATTCGACCGGCGGAATGCGCGGGACGGCAGTACCATCACCCAGCTCTGCATCGATATAAGATGCGCGCAGGTCAGTGATCACGCTGGAGTTGCCCGTGCGATAGAGAGGAAATGACAATTCCCCTTCGATCCCGAAGTAGTCGGCATCTTGCTGAAGGATCAGAAAGACCGGCAGCTCATCTTCCTCCTCACCATTTGCAGATAGATAGATGTAATTGTCGAACCACTGGCGATAGATCGCGAAGCTCAGGTTCGCGTCACCCACTTGGCCGCGTACATAACCTTCCAGACCCCAAGCGGCTTCGCTTCGCAGATTGGGATCGCCGATCTCGAACTGCTGTGTGGCAATGTGCGGCCCATCCGCGAACAGCTCTTCAGCGGCGGGAGCACGCTCGACACGGCTGAAGTTGACGCCTGCACGCAGTGCGTCGTCTGTTTCATATACGAAACCCAATGCGCCGGAGAAATTTGTGAAGCTGCGCGAAACATCTAGCGGCTCGGACTCAACCTCTGTGAACTCCAATCGTGCTCCCGTTTCCAGCTGGAACGGGCCAGGGCCGAACTCCTGCAAGCCAAACAGTGCGAACTGGTTGGTGGTGTTTGGCGCAACAAACGCCTCTTCGCCAATCGCGGCAAAGTCACGATAGGTATACTGCGCGCCGAATGCGCCGGTGCTGGGGCCCGTATCCGATTGCGCGAGTTCTACGCGCGCTTCGAAGCTCTCGACGTCGAATACAGTACCGACCTCGTCACCTTCAAATTCGGTATGGGTGTAATCGGAATAGCCCAAACGCACCTTCAGCTTCTCGAAGAAGCCGTCACCAAGCGCGATTTCGGCAAGCGCATCGGCGCGCCATTGTTCGAGGCCGATTGTGACGATTTCCTCGCCTTCCTCTTCACCCTCTTCTTCGTTTTCCTCACCTTCTTCACCCTGGTGATGGCCAGCGCCCGGGCGACCCGGCACGCCGTAATCGGTGTTGTAATAGCCGATTGATGCACCAAAAATGCTGTCACCGGCAAAGACACTAGCGCCCGCATTGAAAGTGTAGCTCTCGGTCGCGCTGTTGGGAACAATCCCGCTTTGCTCTGCGGCTTCGCGAAATTCTTCTGCCTCTTCGAATTCGCCTTCGGCCTCTTCTTCCTCGGCTTCCTCGAGCAATTCGGCGCGAAGCTCTGGCGCGACCTGGAAGCCGCCGATCTCCAGATCATCCGAGTTGCGATAACTGCCATCAACATGGACAACGAAGTTCGGGCTCAAGGGGATATCGAGTGACCCGGCGGCGTTGCGTAGATCGCTGGCGGTGTCGGCTGCAATTATTGCGTCCAGATGGAATGATTCGCTTGGCACGCGGCGGGGAATGCGCTTGTCGATCACATTGACCGCGCCGCCAATCGCCTGATTTCCGAACAGCAGGACCGCTGGCCCGCGAAGAACTTCAATGCGCTCAGCCGTCAGTGGCTCGATTGTCGTCGCATGGTCAGCCGAAGTGTTCGAAACATCTGCTGTGCCTAGACCGTCCACCAGGATCCGAACACGTTCACCTTGGAAGCCACGAAGAACCGGACGGGATGCGCCTGGCGAAAAGCTGGTGGCAGATACGCCGGGTAGTTTCGCAAGGACTTCGCCAAGTTGGCCATTGAGATTTCGCTGGATCTCTTCGATTTCGATCACCGATGTGCC
>JABDKI010000248.1 GCA_013002295.1 Altererythrobacter sp. | reverse complement strand
CGATCACTCCGACCTTTGACGAGGCGCAGGCTATCCATCGCAAGTTGGCACTTTCAGGCGTTAGGCTGGGGCAACCGGTGAAATGCGTCCGGCGCAGCGGCAAATGGGGCGGTACGCTGCGGATTGGGCTATCCATGCCGCGAGTGGTTGAGCTGTGCGCTGTGTCGGCGGCAGAAGCGGAGGCGCTACTGCGCCGGGACATGCGCCAGATTGCGCATGCCTTGCGCAATGTCGCGAATCCCTCAGAGGCTGGGCAGCAAAACGCCGCTTGCTAAGTTTTATCCTGAGACATACTCTCGCCCCGTTCAACGTCGGTCTTGGGGAGAGGCGCCGATGGGATTGCAAGCCTGGTACGATGCACATTTGATGCCGAAACTTGTCACCTTCGCCTGCGGGCAGGGGCAGGTTATGAAGCGACGTTCGCAACTCGTGCCGCTTGCGACAGGCGATGTGTTTGAGCTTGGTTGCGGCGGCGGACTCAATCAGGAATTCTATCAAACCAGTCTGATATCGAGTTTTTCGGGCATCGATCCACACGCTGGATTGCTTGACGATGCGCGCGCTCGTGCCAGTGCGCGAGGATGGGACAATACCATCCGCGAAGGTGTGGGAGAGAGTATCCCGTTCCGCGACGCGAGTTTTGACACCGTTGTTTGCACCTTTACTCTCTGTTCGGTCGACGATCCGGCCCAGGTCATGTCGGAGATGCGGCGCATTCTTCGCCCTGGTGGCAAGTTGCTGTTCCTGGAGCACGGACGCGCGCCCGATGCAGATGTCGCGCGATGGCAGGATAGGATTGAGCCCGTCTGGAAAAAGATCGCGGGCGGCTGTCATTTGACCCGTCCGGTCGGAGCTGCACTTAGAGGTGCAGGTTTCGATGTTGAACCAATGGGGCAGGGCTATCTGCCCAAGGCGCCGCGTTTTGCCGGATGGAACGAGTGGGGCATTGCCCGCAAGGCGGGACTTTGATCTAACACGCAAACATAGGTTTGAGTTGCGGGTGCAGCTTGAGCCACACCCGCGCTGTTCTCATTCCTCGCCGAAGGTTCGCTGCCACCAACCGCGCTTGGTTTTATTGCCATTATCTGCGCCATCGGCCGCACTGTCCGGCTTTTCAGCCTCGGCGGTCTTGGTTTCTGCATTTTCAGAAGCGGCCTTGGTCTTGCGCGGTGCGCGTTTCCTTTTCGGCTTCTCTTCCTCCGCAGGGGCTTCATCGGTTGATGGAGCCACATCAGCCGTTGCAGTTTCTGCGTCTGCTTTCTTCTTGCGAGGTGCGCGCTTCTTCTTCGGCTTCACTTCCTCTGCAATGGCTTCGACAGCCTCCGATGGCTCCGAAGATTCGCCTTCAGCTACAGCTTCGGCATCTGCTTTCTTCTTTCTTGGGGCGCGTTTGCGTTTAGGCTTCTCGGCCGGCTTTTCTTCGGTGGTTTCCGCATCTGACGCAGCATTATCAGCGGAGTCAGTCTCGGTTTCAGTGGCGGCCTCAGCTACTTCATTATCTGTCGCGCCTTCGTCGCCTGGCTTGCCTTTGCCACGACGTCCTCTGCCACCGCGCCGGCGACGTTTCTTCGGCTTCTCTTCGCCATCGTCGTCAGTTTCGGTTTCGGATTTCTCTGTTTCGTCATCTCCGCCTTCGCCATCGACTTGATCGTCGCGACGCTTCTTGTTGCGGCCACGCCCGCCCCGCCGACGGCGGCGTTTCTTTTTCGACGCGCCATCATCGTCTTCATCTTCGCCGAAATCTTCTTCGGGCAGATCGTCGTCGTCATCATCGTCGACAATCGGTTCGAATTTCGGGCGTTCGGTTGGGCGAGGGCCAGCGCTGGCGACTGCCATCTTCGCGCCTTCGTCTTCGCCTTCGGGAACTACCTCCACGTTCACACCGTAGCGCTGCTCGATCTCGACCAGATCATCCCGCTTTGAGTTGAGCAGATAGATGGCTGCTTCGGTGCTGGCAGCAAGGCGGATAATCGTGCCTTTGCCCTTTGCGGCTTCATCTTCGATCAAACGCAGTGCGGAAAGCCCAGCGCTTGATGCTGTACGAACCAACCCGGTGCCATCACAATGCGGGCATTCGCGGGTGGTCGCTTCCAATACGCCAGTGCGCAATCGCTGGCGGCTCATTTCCATCAAGCCAAAGCCGGAAATTCGCCCAACTTGAATACGAGCTCGATCGTTCTTGAGCGCGTCTTTCATCGCGCGCTCGACTTTGCGGACATTGGAATTGTATTCCATGTCGATGAAGTCAATCACGACAAGGCCGGCCATGTCGCGCAAGCGAAGTTGTCGCGCGATTTCTCGCGCTGCTTCAACGTTCGTCGCGACCGCGGTTTGTTCGATGCCGTGCTGCTTGGTTGATCGGCCAGAGTTGATGTCTATCGACACCAAAGCTTCGGTAGGGTTGATGACCAGATAACCGCCTGATTTCAATTGAACGACTGGGTCATACATCGCGCGCAACTGATCTTCTGCGCCATAGCGCTGGAACAGCGGAACCGGATCAGAGTAAGCCTTTACCCGGCGCGCATGGCTTGGCATCAGCAGCTTCATGAACTGCTTGGCCAATTTGTAGCCATCTTCGCCTTCGACCACGACCTCTTCAATTTCGCGATTATAGATGTCGCGAATCGCACGTTTGATCAGGTCGGAATCTGAGTGGATCAGTGCTGGCGCCGTTGATGACAATGTCTTCTGGCGGATTTCATCCCAGAGGCGCGCGAGATAATCGAAGTCACGCTTGATCTCTGTCTTCGTGCGCGAAAGGCCGGCCGTCCGAACAATCAGACCCATGGTCTTCGGCAGTTTCAGATCCGCAATAACCTGCTTCAGGCGTTTACGGTCGCTGGAAGAGTTGATTTTCCGGCTAATCCCGCCGCCATGGCTGCTGTTCGGCATCAGAACTGTGTAGCGACCGGCCAGACTGAGATAAGAGGTAAGGGCAGCACCCTTGTTACCGCGTTCTTCCTTCACGACTTGCACCAACAGAACCTGACGGCGCTGGATTACGTCCTGAATTTTGTAGCGACGGCGCAAAGCCTGACGGCGTGCACGAACTTCGTCGACTTCCTTGGCGCGGCTCTTGCCTTTGCCCTTTCCTTGGCGGCGGCGACCACGGCGTCCGCGACCACGGCGTGAATCTCTCTTGTCATCATCGCCATCGTTATCTTCATCCGACTCTTCATCTTCCGAGCCGTCATCTTCTTCGTCAGAATCATCTTCGTCATCGTCGTTGTCGACGTGACCTTCCTCGATGGTTGAAACCTTGTCCTTCTCTGACGTGTCGATTTCTTCGACACCGTCTTCAGCAAGGTCTTCTGCTAGCGCTTCGCCTGATTCTTCGTCCTCGGCGTCATATTCGTCGCCGGGCATCTCGCCGCGATCTTCCTCTTCGGCGCGAAGGCGCGCTTCTTCTTCAGCTGCTTCGGCCTCTTCGGCGAGCAGCGCTTCGCGGTCCGCTTGTGGGATCTGGTAGTAGTCGGGGTGGATTTCGCTAAAGGCGAGGAATCCGTGGCGGTTGCCGCCAAAGTCGACGAAAGCCGCCTGCAGTGATGGTTCGACCCGTGTTACCTTCGCGAGGTAAATGTTGCCTTTGATTTGTTTGTGTTCAGCAGATTCGAAATCAAATTCTTCGATCCGGTTGTTCTTGACTACCGCTACCCGAGTCTCCTCGTGGTGGCGCGCGTCGATGAGCATGCGCGTTGCCATTATGTATTCTCCAGGCGCGGGGGCTTCGGGGCAGTGCTCCGGCCGCTGCGCGCCTCTGATTGTATGATGTATGGAAATTGCCAACCGCTCTAAATGAGCGAGTGGCGATAGGGTTTTGACCCGGTGCGCGAGCGCGTACGGGTGAAAATTCTGTTGCTACAATTGCGAGTGAAAGACTGCGAGTCTGTGCTGCTGCCCGGCCGACATCTGCCATCGCGCGTGGATCACACGGCGCTGGGAATTGGTGGGTGGGCTGTCTATTCACTGCATCAACCTGTTGTGGGGCCTTGCAAAAATAGCTCTGCAAGGCAGCGGGCATTGGGTTTGCGGAGGTAGCGGATGTCGCGTCTCTGCAAATGTAAACCGCTTGGCCACCTGCTAGCACCGTGGGTTTCAACTCGCAACCATATTGCGTTTACTTAGCGCAACAACGTAACACGGGTGGTTAATGACCATGCGCCATCATATCATTTTGATAGGTTTGCTTCCGATCTTGCTTGTCGGGGGGCTGATATTGGCTGGCGTAAAAGTGCCTGTGCCTCAATGGGGGCGTGACTATGTGCTGCAAATTTTGATGCCCGATGCTGCGGCCGAGCTGGAGCTTCCAACAATCTACGGGTCCACCGATCCGGCAGCTCCGCTTGTGGTGATCGACGCCGGGCACGGCGGGCGGGATTACGGGGCCGTGGGGGCGGGCGTTCGCGAGAAAGATGTCACGCTCGCACTGGCAACGGCTTTGCGAGATGCGATCGCGGAAGAAGGGGGCATTCGGGTTGCATTGACACGCGAAGATGACCGGTTGATCACCCTGACAGAGCGTCCCGATATTGCCCGGCGCATGGAAGCGGATCTGTTTCTGTCGATCCACGCCGATTCCGCTGGAGACAATGAGGCGGTGAGCGGTGCCAGCATATATACGCTGTCAGATCGCGCATCGAGTGCCGCCGCAGCCCGCTTCGCTCGTCGCGAAAATGATGCTGACCGGGTCAATGGAGTTTCGATTGAAGGGCAAAGCGGCGACGTCGCTGATCTGTTGATTGAACTGTCGCAGCGCCGCTCGCAGACCGAATCTGCTGAGTTTGCGGGACTGGTAGCGCGGGAGGGCGCTGGCGAGTTAGCGTTCCATTCGCAGGCGCAAAGGTCTGCGGATCTTGTTGTTTTGCGAACGCCGGACATGCCCTCAGCGCTATTTGAATCAGGCTTCGTCACCAACGAGGACGACGCAGCAAGGCTCGTGTCTCAGGAAGGCCAGGAGCAGTTTGCGCAGGTCATGGCGCGCGCGATCCGGGTCTTTTTCATCCGGCAAGGTCAGATTTGAGCCACCAATTTCACCCGTTTCTGCACAGTTCATCGCGAAGTATATAGCAAGACGCGAAAATCGCGTGCTAAAGCGCCGCTGAGTTAAAAAGATCCGACCATGAGCACCGAACTGACCCTTGACATCAAATATATCCGCGAGCGTTTGCAAGGTGATAGCTCGGCCGCGCTTGCCTGGTTCAAGGACAACTGGCGCTCTCGGCGACTATTCCGCTGGGGTGCGGCGGCCGTGGGCGCGTTCGTCCTGCTATTGATTGCATCGTGGTTCCTGCTCGCGCGCGGACTGCCGAATGCCGAGAGCTTGGTGGACTACGAGACACCCCTGCCAACTGTTGTGCGCGGGATTGATGGCGAGATTGTCCATTCCTATGCCCGCGAGCGGCGAGTGCAGCTGCAATATGCCGATTTTCCGGAGCAGATGATCGAGGCATATCTCGCTGCCGAGGACAAAACATTCTTCACCCACGGCGGCGTGGACGTGACCGGCACAGCAGGGGCGGTTATCGATTATGTCAGCAAGCTGAGCTCCGGCGAGCGCGCAGTTGGTGGTTCTACCATCACGCAGCAGGTTGCAAAGAATCTGCTACTTGGTGACGAGTATTCCGTTACACGTAAGCTCAAAGAAATGATCCTGGCTACACGTATTGAAAGCGTGCTCACCAAGCAGGAAATACTCGAACTCTATCTCAATGAGATCCCGCTGGGGCGGCGTAGTTTTGGCGTTCAGGCGGCGGCACAAGCCTATTTCAACAAGGATGTTGCCGATCTGGAGCTGCACGAAATGGCGTTCCTGGCTATTTTGCCAAAGGCGCCAGAACGATATGGACGTGCGCGCCATGCAGAACTGGCGATGGATCGCCGCAACTTTGTCCTAAGCCAGATGGAAGACAACGGCTTCATCTCTTCCGAAGAAATGCGCGCGGCGCAGGCCCAGCCGCTGGGTCTTGCTACGCAACGCAGCCAACGTTCGGTCGATGCGGGCTATTTCCTAGAGGAAGTGCGGCGCCAGTTGCTCGCGGATTTCGGCGAGACAGCGGAAGACGGCCCGAACAGCGTTTACGCTGGTGGTCTTTGGGTGCGTACATCGCTCGACCCTGCGCTGCAGGCTGCGGCGCGTGATGCCCTGCGAAATGGCCTCAATCGTTATCATGGCAGCCGGGGCTGGGCCGGGGCAATCGCAACAATCGATGTCAGCGAAGGCAATTGGGCAAGCCAGCTACA
>JABDKI010000222.1 GCA_013002295.1 Altererythrobacter sp. | reverse complement strand
AGCGCGACCGTTTTCAGGGCTTTAGCGCGCGCTATGCCGCTTCTGGTGGCTTTGGCTATATCGTGATCAGTGAAGATAATATGACATTGAGCCTGCAAGGTGGCCCAGCCTGGCGGCGTACTGACTTTACAGACGGCACTAGCGAGAGTGATCTGTCCGGTTTTGTAGCTGCGGATTTCGATTGGCAGGTACTTGAGAATCTCAAGTTCACGCAGGATGTGCGGGCTTTTCTTCAGTCTGACAACAGCACGATCAGCTCCAACACCGGTATCCAGACCCGTTTTGCGGAGAACTTCTCGCTAGGATTGAACTACTCTGTCGAGATCGACACAGATCCACCTATTGGAGCGGTGAAGACCGATACTTTAAGCCGTGTAACGCTGATCTACGACTTTTGACCGTCAGCGCTGCCTGGGGCGGGCAAACCAGATCGTGTGCCGTGGCCCCTTGTTGTTCGGACGGGCGCGAAAGAAACGTTCTTCAACATCAAACCCTGCATCACGCAATTTTCTGGTGAAGCGATGATCAGGGCCCGCGGACCATACCGCCAGCATGCCGCCAGGCTTCAGCGCATCGCGCGATCTACCGAGCCCCGTTGGTGAATAGAGGCGGTTGTTTTCCTCACGAACAATTCCGTCGGGGCCATTATCGACATCGAGCAGAATGGCATCGAATTTGTCGCAGGTGCCGTCATTTGCATCGTCGATCAGCGCAGCGACATCGCAGATCTTCAGATCCAATCGGGGATCATCCAGGGAGTCCCCTGTCAGCTCCGACATCGGTCCCTGCGCCCATTCGACAACTTCCGGCACGAGCTCTGCTACGACCGCCTGACCATTGGGCCCCATGCGCGCCAAAGCAGCCCGCAATGTGAAGCCCATGCCGTATCCGCCAATCAGTATTCGCGGCGCGTTACCTTCCACACGCTCCATCGTTTGGACAGCGAGCTGTTCTTCGGAGTACTGCATGCGTGTACTCATCAACTCATTGCGTTGGAATACGATCATGAAATCGCGCCCATGGCTAATGAGTTGTAGCTCTTCCCCATCCGGAACCTGCGCAGTAGCGATCAGTTTACGTTCAAGCATAGCGGCGCCTTAGCTTTGCTCTACACGCGAGTCACGAGGTGACTTCAAGCACCATATTGGTGGGCGTCTCTGCAGCTAGCCTAACTTTCGCAAAGCCCGCCTCGTTGAGCACTTCAGTCAATCGCTTTTGACCAGCTTGCGCTCCCAACCCAAGCCCGACGTCCTGCGCCAAAGAGCAAGGTGTGCACACAGTTGTAGAAAAGGCGTAATATATCTGCCCCAAAGGGTGCATATTATCCGCCATCGTATCGCCAGCCATTGGTTCGACCAACATGAAGGTACCATCCTCGCTCAATTGGTGGCGAATGTGCGCTGACGCTCCTACGGGATCGCCCATGTCATGCAGAGCATCAAAGATGCAGGCCAGATCATAGTTCTCGCCCGGAAAATCCTGTGCGCTGGCGACCGCAAATTCAACATTGTCGACACCAGCAGCCTTCGCCTTGGCCTTAGCTTCTTCAATCGAGGGGGCGTGGAAGTCGAAACCATAGACGGTCGAGTTCGGGTAAGCCTTGGCCATCAATACGCTAGAGGAGCCGTGGCCACAGCCAATGTCCGCGATTTTTGCGCCTGCAATAAGCTTATCTTCTACGCCTCGAAGCGATGGGATCCACTCGCTGACCAACATGGCCTCATATCCGGGGCGGAAAAATCTGTCGGTCCCGCAGAAGCAGCATTGTGACTGATCGCTCCAAGGACGCCCGACACCGGTTCGAAACGTCTCGACCGCTTTCTCGTTAGCATCATATTGCGAAACGACCGCCTGAAAGAAGCCTTGCATGCAGGCGGGTTGCCCCTCTCTCGCGAAGATCAGCGCCTGCTCGGGCGAGATAGAGAACGTGTCGTTCTCCGGGTGAAAATTCACGTAGCCAGCGGCTGCAACCGAGCCGAGCCATTGATGTAGGTACTTGGGATTGAGCTTTGTCGCTTCGGACAGCTCATCAAGGGTCACCTGCCCCATGCCGTCCAGCGTATCGAATATCCCAGCCTGGTCTCCAATATAGGCCATGAAGATGCTCAAGGCGCTGGCGACATCGCCGACCGCCTTTCCTGCGAGCTCTTCCAGTCGTGCTTCGTTGATGATTTCCGGCATGAGGCGTCCTTTGATTAGGTGAAACGAAGCGCCCGCCGGGAAAGTATCGATGCCTGAAACAGCCACCTTCCGTCCTCATGCTGTCGCTTCTACCACATCGCGTGCCAGAGCAACAAGAAAGCCCGCCAGGATTGCTCCCGGCGGGCCTCATCATTTCAGTTGGAAAGAGCTTAGTCTTTCAGGAAGTCTGGCACGTGGGCTGCGCCGTCGTCGCCGCCACCCTTGTTGCCGCCATCACCGCCGTCGCGACCACCGCGACCGCCGCGATCTCCGCCACGGCCACGACCGCCGCCGCGCGGACCACGACGATCTCCACGATCGCCACGCGGCCCACCACCTTCGCGCTTTTCGCGTGGTGGACGGGTGTCTTCCAACTCCTCGCCGGTTTCCTGGTCGACAACGCGCATCGACAGGCGAACCTTGCCGCGCTGGTCAATCTCGAGAACCTTGACCTTAACTTCCTGGCCCTCGGATACGACGTCACTCACTTTCTCGACGCGCTCGTTCTTCATTTCGCTGACATGGACGAGACCGTCCTTGCCGCCCATGAAGTTCACGAATGCACCAAAGTCGACGATGTTGACGACCTTGCCATTGTAGATCTTGCCGACTTCGGCCTCTTCAACGATGCCTTCGATCCATGCACGCGCTGCGGCAATCTCATCAGCATTCGAAGAGCTGATCTTGATCACGCCTTCGTCATCGATGTCGACCTTCGCACCCGTTTCGGCAACGATCTCGCGGATCACCTTGCCACCGGTGCCGATGATGTCGCGGATCTTCGACTTGTCGATCTGCATTGTTTCGATACGCGGAGCGTGCTTGGATACGCCGGTACGGGCTGAACCAAGAGCTTTCGCCATTTCACCAAGGATGTGCGTGCGGCCGGCTTTCGCCTGCTCGAGCGCTTGGGCCATGATTTCCTGCGTGATGCCGGCAACCTTGATGTCCATCTGCATGGTGGTGATACCAGCTTCTGAACCGGCAACCTTGAAGTCCATGTCACCGAGGTGATCTTCATCACCCAGAATGTCTGACAGAACCGCAAACTCATCGCCTTCAAGGATCAGGCCCATCGCAATGCCGGAAACTGGACGTTCGATTGGAACGCCAGCGTCCATCATCGAGAGACAGCCACCGCAAACGGTCGCCATCGAACTAGAGCCGTTGGACTCGGTGATAGCTGACAGAATTCGAATCGTATATGGGAAGTCTTCATGGTCAGGCAGCACAGGGTGCAGCGCGCGCCATGCAAGCTTGCCGTGACCCGTTTCGCGGCGGTTA
>JABDKI010000209.1 GCA_013002295.1 Altererythrobacter sp. | reverse complement strand
TTGCGTTCCAGCGGCAGGTTCTCCCATGCCTCATAGTCATGCGCATCTGTAATCACCTGAATCGAGGAAACCACGATCCTTAGATCAGCCGGTTTCGCCAGTTCCTGCTCAAGCCATTCCCATTGCGCATCGCCCAGCATAGTCTTTGAAGGATCACTGCTCGGCTGGTATGGCCCGAGCGGCGGGCGCTCATTCTGGTACGGCATTGTTGCCAGATCGGAACGGAAGAACCGCGTGTCGAGGGTGATGATTTGTGTGATCTTGCCATCTTCGCCGAATTTGCGGCTTTCATAGATGCCAGGGCGCGATTTTACTTCATCAGACGAACCCCAGAATGTCTCGAAGATCGTCTCTGACCAGCCACGATAGGCGAAACTAGCTCCGCCATCGTTGAAACCATAGTCGTGATCATCCCAGGTAATCATCATCGGAACCTGCGCACGGAAGGCAGCCAGCTCTGGCGTTCCGGCCATCACGCCATAGGCTTCGCGCAAAGTCGTCAGTGCAGCGTCACCGTCCCACATCTGATCACCGTAATTGTTGTCGCCAATGAACAGGAAAATGTCTGGATTGGTCGCTGCAATCTGGCCCCACATGTTTTGGCTACGAAGTTGGTGATTGCAGCTACCGAAGGCGAGCCTAGTGATCGTATGATTGCGTGCGAGCGAGACATTCGCAGGTGCAACCGGTAGCTCCACCTCTTGGCTCAGCTTCGCGTAGTAGGGGGCGAGCAAATCCTCTGGGGTCAGCTCAACACTATGATCAGCGGCGAGCGGAGCCGCGAGCAATGTCACAGCGGCAAGAGCAAGGGCGGGTTTGCGCATCAGGGGCATCCTCGAAAATCTATTGTAGCTGGCCTCATGCCTGCGATCTGTGACCAATTCAAGAATCTGCGTCGCTCCGTGTCACTGGTCTTCTGGCAGCTCGGCAAAATCGGTCAGCGCTGCATCGCGAAGACCCCGCCATACATTGCGCGCCTGCACTGTCTCGGCCACATCATGCATGCGCAGCAGCTGAACGCCTGCATTCATACCCGCAACTGCCAAAGCGATCGAGCCGCCTAGCCGGTCATGCGCGTCTGCCTCATTCGAAAGCGCGCCGATAATGCGCTTGCGGCTTGCACCCAGTAGCAGCGGCTGCCCCAGCGAGTGATACATCGGCAGCGCGTTCAAGATCGCGAGATTGTCCGCCAAAGACTTGCCGAACCCGATGCCCGGATCGAGCAAGATGTTCGCGCGAGAGATACCCGCAGCCACCGCGGCATCGCGGCGTTCCTTCAGGGCATCGAACACATCGAACGCGACGCTCTTGTACTCGCCATTGCTGTGCAGGTCCTCACCATCGCCCGGCGCATGCATCAGGATGACCGGGCAACCGGCCTTGGCTGCTAGCGGCATGCTGCGCGGATCGTGCCGCATGCCGGACACATCATTGGCCATGTGTGCGCCCGCCTCCAGTGCTGCCTCCAGCGTGCCTGCACGGCGCGTATCTATGCTTATGGCAGCGCCCATGGCGGAGCAGTATTCGATGGCGGGCAGAACGCGCTCTTTCTCATCGCCTTCCCACGTGGCGGCGGCATTGGGCCGCGTGCTTTCGCCACCGATGTCGATGATCGCCGCACCCGCCTCCAGCATGGCGCTGGCATGTGCGCTACCGACTTCGGGTTTTTCGAAGAACTCGCCGCCATCGCTGAAGCTGTCGGGCGTGACGTTGAGAATGCCCATGACCTGTGGCTGATCGAGCCGGATCGTGCGCGCGCCAAGCTCCAGCGGCGGATGCTTGAGCGTAAGATTGGTCAGCTGCGCTTGCGCTTCGTCCGAGACACTTCCGGGCAATCCCGCCAGCACTTCGCCAATGGTCTCGGTATCGCACATCCAGCGGCCGGTGATCTTGCCCTCCTGCCGCAGGATAACGGCAAAGCGTTGCGCATAGACCATGCCGCCCGCAAGCCGGATAACCTTGCCCTCTTCGTGCTGCGGCCCTGGCGCGAAGCCCACTGGACGGATGTAAACTTGGTCAGTCAATGGGCGCCATTCCTTCGCGAAATCCTACAGCATGGAACACTTGGAACACTGTCCATGGGCAGAAAAAACTCCGCGCTTTCAATCGCGATTTGAAGGGCAGTTGGAAAGGGCTGAGCGCGCGCATTCCCCCGATGTATCGTGGGTGGTGCGTGTAGGACAGGGTATGCTTTGCCGCCCGCTCAATCCTCTGTCGCGAGCAGATAGTTCTGCCGTGCGGCATCGATCGGCTTAACGTCTCCCCCGACTTCGTAATGCCAAAACGTCCAGCCATTGCAGCTCGGCGCGCCTTGCAGGTCTTTGCCGAGGCCGTGGATTGAACCGACCTGTTTCCCATATGCGAGCGAGCCATCCGCGCGCACGGTGGCGATCCACTTGCGCTTCTTGTCGAACACCTGCTTACCGGGCTTGATATACCCGTTCTCGACCAGCGCGCCAAAGGCAACGCGCGGCGCGGCCTTTTTGCTCTGCATCGTTTCGATCGCGCTCTCGTCAAGCGGCAGTTCCTTTGAAATGCGCTTGTAAGCGGCATCGCGATACACATTCTCGCGCTCGCAACCGATCCATTCGCGGCCCAAGCGCTTGGCAACCGCGCCGGTCGTGCCCGTGCCGAAGAACGGGTCGAGCACAACGTCGCCCTTCTCCGTCGTGGCGAGCAACACGCGGTACAGCAGCGCTTCGGGTTTCTGCGTCGGGTGGACCTTTGTGCCGCCCTCTTTCAAACGCTCGCCGCCCGAACAGATCGGCAGCACCCAGTCACTGCGCATCTGCAATTCGTCATTCAGCGTCTTCATCGCCCGATAGTTGAAGTGATACTTTGCCTTCTCGCCCTGCGAACACCACAGCAGCGTCTCATGCGCATTAGTGAAACGCGTGCCTTTGAAGTTCGGCATCGGGTTGGTCTTGCGCCACACGATGTCATTGAGGATCCAGAAGCCCAGATCCTGAAGGATCGCACCGACCCGGTAGATGTTATGATAGCTGCCGATCACCCAAAGGGCGCCATCAGGCTTCAAGACCCGGCGCGCCTCCGTCAGCCAGTCGCGCGTGAAGTCGTCATAGATCTTGAAGCTGTCAAACTGGTCCCAGTGATCCGTGACAGCATCGACCTGGCTGCCATCCGGGCGATTGAGATCGCCGCCCAGCTGAAGGTTGTATGGTGGGTCCGCAAAAACACAGTCGATGGAATTGTCCGGCAGGCTACGCATAGCCTCCACACAATCACCATTCAGGATCTGACCCAAAGGCAGATCGATAGGCGTTTCAACAGCCGTTTTGGCGCGCGCGACGCGCGTCTTCGTGGTCTCTAGGACCCCCATAATTTACCCCTCAGTAACAGTTATCCACAGGGTGAGTCCCTTTGGACTCCGGGTCAAGCACAAAGCGATAGGGGGTTATGGTTAATTCCGCGTTAGCTATGACGGAACAAAAAGAGTCCCGCACAAGATGTTGAGTCTCTTGATGTTTAGGGGACTCAACATAGTGGTGTGTTGCGCCAAGGACTCAACGCGGCATTAGTTTGTCAGGTGAAGGCGATCACAATGGTGCCCGCATATAGCGCTAGCAAGAACGCGCCCAATACGCGACCGATATGCTTCGCGTAAGACACGATCGAAAGGAACAACACCGCGCTGCTCGCAAGTACAACAAGCTCGTATGTCAATAAATCTGCCGGGATCGCGAAGGGTGCAATGCTCATTGTCGCCCCACCGATCAACAGGATGTTGTAAATGTTCGAGCCCACGACATTGCCAATGGCAAGGCCTGGCTTCCCGCGCAGTGCAGCTGCAATGGATGCCGCGAGCTCTGGCAGTGATGTGCCAATTGCCACCACTGTCAAACCAATCGCAGTCTCCGACACGCCGAATATGCGCGCCAGATCAATTGCACCGGACACTAGCATCGAACCACCAACAACCAGCAATCCCAACCCGCCCAGGAACAGCATGATTGCCCAAGTGAGAGTAGTCGTTGGCTCAGGCTCGTCATCATCATCACCTGTGTCTGAATGCGGATGATTATAACGCCAATAGATATAAGCCGCGATGCCAGCGAGTAGCGCAGCACCGATCCAGATCGAGCCGGCTTGAGAAAATGTCAGCGCCCAGAGGCCCAGTGTCGCAATCAGAGCTACGATAGCATCACGCCGCCCTGTCCCGCTCAGCGCAATCGGCATGATCATCGCAGTCGCGCCGAGGATAAGCAGCGTGTTTGCCAGATTGGAGCCAACCACATTGCCCCAGGCAATTCCTGGTGAACCAGCCAGCGCAGCTTGAACGCTCGCGACCATTTCCGGCATTGATGTGGCGAACCCGACGATGACCAATCCTGTGACAAGATTGGATATACCAAGCCGCTGCGCAATACTAACCGCACCGCGCACAAGCAGTTCGCCGCCAATCGCCAGGCCAACCAAACCAGCTAAGCTATAAAGGATCGCTTCAATCACGAAAGCGCGCTTAGACTATTTGCCAGATTAAAGAAGCGCCAATTGCGCCACCGGCGCAAACGACTGTCGATGAAGCGGTGTTGGTCCATGCGTGCGCAACGCTTGCATATGCTCAGCGGTTCCATAGCCTTTGTTTCTTTCCCAGCCATAATGCGGATGCGCCTCGGCCGCTTCGCACATCAACCGGTCACGCCATTCCTTGGCAATGATCGACGCTGCCGAAATTGCTGGCTCCAAAGCGTCGCCCCCGATGATTGGCTGGGCATCGGGCCAGCGCCATTCGCGGCAACGCCCGTGCGGCGAGAGGTTGCCATCGATCACCACGGCTATGGGTTCTTGGCCAAGCTTCTCGACCAGCTCGCTCACGGCCAGCGTCATGGCTCTCATGGTCGCCTGCAGTATGTTGATCCGGTCAATCTCCGGTGGTTCGACTACGCCTAGCCCCCACGTACAGCTTGCGCGGATCTGTTCATCGAGCACAGCACGTCGTTTGGCAGATAGTTTCTTGGAATCGTCGAGCCCTTGCGGATACCCCTCGCCAAGCACGACAGCGGCGGCTACCACTGGTCCTGCTAACGGCCCGCGACCAGCCTCGTCGACACCGACTACCGGTGTATGTGGCGGCTTGCTGGCACCAATTTTGTTTTCGCGCATCGCAGAGGACATGACCATGATTTCGAAACTCTCCGCCCCATTATCCCCCGCCGCTATCTTGCTCGCAAGCTGCGGCGCCACCGCAAGTGTGGACACCGAGGCTTCACAGGCTGAGCCGACGCTCAAGGTTGAGGAAATCGGCACCTATCACGAGCCATGGGCGGCGGCATTTGTACCAGGCACAGAAACGCTGATTATTACACAGAAAACCGGCGAAATTCTGGGTTATGACACAGCGACAGGGCGCCAGTTCACAGTCACTGGCGCGCCTGAGATCGACTATGGCGGCCAAGGCGGCCTGGGCGATGTTGCGTTTCTCGATAGTGAAGCCACCAACAGTCTCGCCCCGCGTACGATTTATTTGAGCTGGGCCGAAGCCGGCGAAGGTGACACACGCGGCGCGGTGGTTGGTAAAGGCACGTTGTTATGCCTCGCCAAAGCGGATTGTGAAATCCTGGATCTGGAAGTGATCTGGCGCCAATCACTCAAGACCGGTCGTAAAGGGCATTATTCGCACCGCATTCGCTTTTCGCCCGACGAGAAGCACTTGTTTGTGACCAGCGGCGACCGTCAGGAACTCGAGCCCGCGCAAGACAACAGCAATAACCTGGGTACAATCGTGCGACTGAATCTGGATGGCACACCAGCACAGGGCAATCCCTTCACCGACCAAGGCGGTGTAACAGCGCAGATCTGGTCTTACGGCCACCGCAACCTGCTCGGCTTCGACTTTGATGCAGAGGGCCGCCTTTGGGACGTGGAACACGGCCCCGCCGGCGGTGACGAGTTCAATCTGGTCGAAGCGGGTGCCAACTACGGCTGGCCGACCCGCTCCAACGGCGATCACTACAATGGCGATGACATTCCCGATCACACCGAGGATGACGGTTTCAACAAGCCTGCGGTTTGGTGGACGCCCGTGATAGCACCGGGCGACATGATCTTCTATCGCGGTGACATGTTTGGCGCATGGAAAGGCGATGCGTTGATCGCGGGCCTGGGCTCATTGGGCCTCGTACGAGTCGAGATTGACGGCGAAACGGCCACCGAAGCGGCGCGCTATGACTTGGAAGGCCGGATACGTTCAGTTGATGAAGCGCCCGACGGTTCACTGTGGGTGTTCGAAGATGGCGGAGAAGGCCGCTTGCTGAAAGTCACCGCAAAGTAGCTTTACGCTCAGCAATCACAAATTGCATCGACACGGCGCGCGCTCCTGATTAAGCGCGCCTCCCATGGCGAGCATAATACCCCTGTCCAATGCCGAAGCAGACATGATCGAGCAATTGCTCGACCGTACGTTTGGGCCAGAGCGGCATGCGCGCACCGCCTATCGCATCAGGACGGGGATGGAGTGGCTCGACGCCTTGAGTTTCGCAGCGCTTGATGACGATGACATGCTGGTCGGCACAATCCAGCTTTGGCCGGTCGCGCTTACCGACCCCGAAGGCCGCGCGCACCCCTTGCTAATGGTCGGGCCAGTGGCCGTTTTGCCAGAGCATCAAGGCGAAGGATATGGGCAGGCTTTGATGGCAGCCTCGCTTGGGTCGCTCGATCCGAACGCATCTTTGCCGCAAGTGCTGATCGGTGATGAAAGCTACTATGGACGATGGAACTTCAGCGCCGGTTCGACTGACGCATGGCGTTGCCCCGGCCCATGGGCGGCAGAACGCTTACTTGTCCGATGCGAGAACCCCACTGTCCTTCCCCGCGAAGGCATGCTCGGCCCTTGGAATGGCTAATCGCGAGCGACTACTCGCCATTGAACACCGACACTCATTCTGGCAACGCTTCGAATAGCAATGCCTTACGAACCACCACCGCACCTTGCTGAATTGACCTTGGCGGAAATCGCCGAGCAAGTCGCCGCGCGAAAATTGCCGCCGGTGGAAAGCTGGGACCCGCAGCAGTCCACTGACAGCTTCATGCGGATTGCCGCGGACGGAATGTGGTTTCACCAAGGCGATCCGATCAAACGCGAAGCCATGGTGCGGGCGTTTGCCGGATTGTTGACGCGCGACGACCAAGGCCATCACTGGCTGGTCACTCCCTTTGAAAAATCCTCCATCGAAGTCGAAGACGCAGCTTTCATTGCGGTCGATGTGACGCGGCGGGATGACGGCTTGGCCTTCCGTCTCAATACGGATGAGTTGGTTATCGCAGGGCCTGACAACCGCTTGCGCGCAGCCGGTAATGCAGACACGCCTGCGCTCTATCTGCACGTGCGGCGCGGCTGCAAAGCGCGGCTCAACCGTAGCACCTATCAGCAATTGGCAGACATCGCCCTTGAAGAAAGCGATGACTGGACGGTCACAAGCATGGGCGAGACATTCTCGTTGTTGCCGCGATGAGCGCGCTGTTTGACCAATTGAGCGCCGCGCTGGAGCGCGGGCATGCGCGCGATATTCCTGACTTGTTGAGCGACGAGCGCTTCGCGCAAGCTGGGCGCACCGCCAAGGCAGCCGTTCTGATCGCGGTGACCGATCGTCCCGAGCCGGGCGTGATCCTGACGCAGCGGCCGCAGGACATGCGCGATCATCCTGGTCAAGTCGCGTTTCCGGGCGGAAAGATTGATCCAGGCGAAGATGCTGTCACAGCTGCGCTAAGGGAGGCAGAGGAAGAGCTAGCGCTGGATCGCAAGCATGTTCGGGTGATCGGTACAACCGATCGCTATCAGACCGGCACCGGTTTTGACGTGACACCCGTGGTAGCGGTGGTCCCACCCGGTCTCGAACTCATCCCCAGCCTCACCGAAGTCGAAGCCTGGTTCGAAGCTCCGCTGAAATTACTACTCGATCAAAATGCCTGGGCCGAGCATGAAGTGTTCTGGCGCGGGGCGATGCGCAACTATCTGGAGATGCATTACGAAGGCTTCAGAATTTGGGGTGTGACTGCGGCAATCATAGCCAACCTCGCGCGTCGGCTGGATTTAGAGGAGCTCGCCAATGTTCGCTGAGCTACCCGATGCTGCGTGGACCAAACGCGAAGGGTTGCGCGCGCTGACCAACGCACTCGGTGCAGAGAATATTCGCTGGGTAGGCGGTGCAATCCGCGACAGTCTGTTGGGTACTGACGTAAATGACGTTGATTGTGCCACCAAGCTCCTGCCCGATGACGTCATAGAGCGCTGCAAAGACGCCGGCATTCGCACCGTTCCCACCGGGATTGATCACGGTACAGTCACGGCCATCCTGAAGGACGGCCCCGTCGAGATAACAACACTGCGCCGCGACGTCGCGACCGATGGGCGGCGCGCGACGGTTGCCTACGCGAAGGACTGGCAGGAAGATGCCGCGCGGCGTGATTTCACCATCAATGCTCTGTTCGCGCATCCCGACACGCTGGAAGTATCGGACTATTTCGGCGGTCTCGCCGATTTGGAAGCGCGCACGGTTCGTTTCATTGGCGACGCCCGGCAGCGCATCCGCGAGGATCATTTGCGTATCCTGCGTTATTTCCGCTTTCAGGCGCGGTTTGGCGCGGAGCTAGATAACCAGGCAGAGGAAGCCTGCGCGGAGCTGGCTTCGACGCTCAAGGGGTTGAGCCGTGAACGGATCGCCGCGGAGTTGACTGCGCTTCTGACTTTACCCAATCCGCAACCAACTGTCGCGCGGATGCGAAAGCTCGGAGTCTTGCAGGAAGTGCTTCCCGAAGCATGCCCGCAACACATCGAGTTGCTGTCGGCTGTCATCAATTCGGAGAAGGAGCAAATCGTTGCGCCCGCTCCGATGCGGCGCATGGCAGCGCTCTTGCCGCCAATTCCCGACGTGGCCGATGCTGTGGCTTCGCGTTTGCGCCTGTCGCGCGCACAGCGCGCGCATCTAAACGCTGTTGCAGAGCGAAAGCTGGAAGATCTGTCTGATCCGCGCGCGCTCGCCTACCGCGAGAGTATCGATATCGCGATTGACCGCGTGCTTCTGCAAGGCGGCGATACCGCTCCACTGAAGGCATGGACTGTGCCGCAATTGCCAATGAAGGGCGGCGAGATCGTAGAGCGCGGCATATCTGCGGGACCCGAAGTTGCCGCGACGCTGCGCAAGGTCGAAGATCAATGGATTAAAGAAGGTTTCCCAAGGCGTGACCGCGTGTTGGAAATCCTGAACGAGATCCTTTCTAGGTAGCTTAGCAGCGTTTCATCGAAGCTTCATCTAAGCCTGCCTATTCAGGGTCGCGGTTGCATTGCCCCGTACCTTATGGCTATAGGGCTCGCCCGAAGCGACATTCACCCTAGGATTGCCGCTCAGGGGAACTGGCCTTTTCCAGTCTTCCTAACATTTTTGGTTCGGCCGCGCGCTCTGCGGATTGAGTTGTTGCGCGGCGACGATTGGTTAGAATTAAACGGAGAGAATTCATGAAGTTTGCTAAGCTCGCCATCCTTGCCGCCGCCATCGCGGCGGCCCCGATCGCAGCCAGCGCGCAAGAGGCAGGCCAAACTGTCTATGGCAATGACGGCAACCCAATTGGCACGGTAGAAGGCGTTGCTAACGGCGTCGCCACGGTCAATACCGGAAAGCATATGGCGCCGCTGCCACTGAACCTGTTCGGTACCAGCGAAGAAGGCCCGACCCTGAACATCACAGCTCAGCAACTCAACGACATGCTTGATGCACAAGCCGCTGAAGCAGAAGCCAAACTGAGCGCAGCACTGGTCGAAGGTGCATCGTTGGTATCTGCTGACAGCTTGCCGGCTGGTATGGTCCAATCAATCGATGCAGACGCAGACGTGATTGTTGTCGAGCGTGAAACCGGCCTGGTCTCAATGAAGCGCGAGCATTTCGTGACCGATGCAAACGGTGCGTTGATGGCACGCTTTACCTTGGCTCAGATCGACTCGTTTACAGTCGGTAACGACGCTGCTGGCTCAGCTGAGTAAGCAAGCCAACCACGCCCTATAAGCGAATAAAGGGCCGTGGGTGCAAGCGCACTCGCGGCCCTTTGCTATGTGGTTCACGCTTCTTTTTCGACCTTGTCTGGCAGCGTGCCAAATCGATTATCCTTCGGGAAACCTTGCGGCGGCAGACGCCCGGCCGCACCGCGCGCAACCTTCCACTGCCATATCTCATTCTCTGTCCGGGTTCGGTCGCCCTTACCGCCCATCTGCCAGCTCAACCCGTCCGCCAGTACGAACGTCGTCGCATCGGATAGTCCGCCATCGCGATAGCGTTGCAGCATCACGCCCTGTCCGCGAGCCATCACTGGCATTTCTTCCAGATTGAAAACCACCAATTTGCGGTTGTCACCAACGCACGCGACGTGATCGTGCGCCTCTGGAATCTCGCGCATGACCTGTAGCTGCGCATCTCCCTTGAGGTTTACCACCTGGCGCCCCTTGCGCGTCTCTGCGAGTAGCTCAGCTTCTTCCGCAACGAAGCCCTTGCCGATACTGGACGCGAGCAGCAACCGCCCTTTCGGACGATGCACCAGCATTCCAGCGATCCCTGTTTCCGCTTCCAAATCAACCATCGATTGAATCGGTTCGCCGAAACCCCTTGCACCCGGCAATCTGTCTGCGCCGAGCGTGTAGAAGCGCCCATTCTCCGCCGCGATCAGGATCTTATCGGTTGTTTGCGCATGCGCAATGAAAGCGAGTTCATCGCCTTCCTTATATTTGAATTCCTGATCCAGCGGCACGTGCCCCTTGGCAGCGCGAATCCAGCCCTTCTTCGAGAGGATCACCGTCACCGGCTCTTTCTCGATCATGGCGTCCATGCTGAATTCGACCGCCGGCTCCGCCTCTTCGATCTTTGTCCGGCGCGCGCCCAGCTTGGTTTCAGGCCCGTATTCTTTCAACAAGACCTTCAGATCGCGCTTCAGCCTGGTGCGTTGGCGCGCGGGTGAACCAAGCAGAGTTTCCAGCTCTTCCTGCTCTGCCAGCAATTCGTCTTTCTCATTGCGCAGCTGCATTTCTTCCAGCTTGCGCAAACTGCGCAAACGCATGTTGAGGATCGCTTCAGCCTGACGGTCGGTGAGCTTGAACTCCTCCATCATCACTGCCTTTGGATCATCCTCGAAACGGATGATCTCGATCACGCGGTCGAGGTTGAGGAAGGCGATGATGTAGCCTTCGACCAATTCCAGCCGCCGCGCGATCTGGTCCAGCCGGTGCTGGCTGCGACGCTGCAGGATATCGATCTGGCTCGCTACCCAATTCTGCAACAGCTCTTTCAGTCCCATGACCATCGGTGTGCGATTGGCATCGAGCACGTTGAGGTTCAGGCCGAAGCGGGTTTCCAGATCGGTCAGCTTGAAGACCGACTCCTTCAGCAGCTCTGGATCAACATTGCGGCTGCGCGGGACCAGCACAATCCGGATCTGCTCGTCAGATTCGTCGCGCACATCGTCGAGGATCGGCAGCTTCTTGTCAGCAATCGCCTGCGCGATCTGTTCTATCAGCTTGCCCTTTTGCACCTGATAAGGGATTTGCGAGATGACAAGCTGCCATTGCCCGCCGCCCAAGCGTTCAATGCCCGCCTCGCGATCTTCGGCTTTGTCCGCCTCTGCCGCGTGGAACACGCCGCGCACGCGAAACGATCCTCGCCCAGTTTCATAGGCATGAGCAATAGCTTCGCGACTGTCGATGATCTGCCCGCCGGTGGCAAAATCTGGCCCCTGGAACAGCTCCATCAGCCGCGCATGCTCGACATGCGGATTGTCGATCAACTCGAGCGTGGCATCGATCACTTCGGCAACATTGTGCGACGGGATGTTGGTCGCCATGCCAACCGCAATACCGCTCGACCCATTCGCCAGCAGATTGGGGAAGAGACCGGGGAAAATCTCCGGCTCTTGCTCCTCACCATTATAGGTCGGGATGAAATCTACGGTGCCTTCATCCAGCCCCGCCATCAGCTGCAGCGCCGTCTTGGTCAGGCGCGCTTCGGTGTAGCGATAGGCCGCGGCATTATCGCCATCGATATTGCCAAAATTCCCTTGCCCCTCGACCAGCGGATAACGCAGTGCAAAATCCTGAGCCAAACGCACCATCGCGTCATAGACGCTGGCATCGCCGTGCGGATGGTATTTGCCGATCACGTCACCCACGACACGCGCGGACTTCTTGAAGGCGGAATTGGGATCAAGCTTCAACTGCCGCATCGCCCACAGCAAGCGGCGGTGAACCGGCTTCAACCCGTCGCGCAGATCGGGCAGCGAGCGCGCAGTGATCGTCGACAGCGCATAGACGAGATAGCGCTCTTCCAGCGCGGAATCGAACGGTGCATCGACAATTGCGTCGAACGGATCGGAATCGGGGATTTCAGTAAGGTCAGCCATTGCTCATCCGCTTAGCAACGCGCGCGGATTAGGGGGAGAGGCGTTTCCACAGGAATGGGCAGAATGTCAGGAGATGGATGGGAAGTGGGCATAATTCTACACGTTGACAATTGGCGGTTATGCGGACGGAGCGTACTTTGTTTGGCTCGGCAAATTATTCGCTAAGGATGCACCACTGGCAAACTTAGGCAATGCGAGAATGAGAAGCTTTAGCCGTCGTCTTTTCGACACATTTTCGCATCAAAAACAGATACTTTCTGCTAACTATGCCGCATGGCCGCATTCTTAGAAAATCTACTCGTGGGCGATCGGGATGCAATCCTTCTAGTAGCCGCTGGGTACTTCGCTCTGATGGGGATTATTATTTCTGCACGAATGATCTCTCTCAGTCATTGGCCCAGTGTAATCGGCGAGTTGCACGAGAAAGGTATCCAGAACACCGGAACTGGCGCGATTTCAGTCGATGAACGCGAATACTCAACTAAAGTTCGTTATAGCTACACCGTTGATGGTGTTACCTTGGAAAATGATCAGTTGAACCCATGGTATGTCAGAGTCAGTCACAATTTGCGCGCCCTGCTAAAGCTTCAATTCCGGGGAATCGAAAGGCTCGGGGGCGCAAGGGTTAGGGTCTATTATAATCGCCATAACCCTCAGAAATCCTACCTGGACGTACCTGGCTGGAAATCAATCATTCTGGTGTCTGCGATGATGTTTGGGTCGACGGCGTTAATCCTCACTGCAATGTAGCTCTAGGCAGCAGGAAAACCTGTAGCCGAGCGTTCGCTAGGATGTCGATCATGTCCACAATTGTGTCGGGAGCCGAAAGCTATGAGTTGAAGCCTGGGTGGATCTCCAGGCGTTACCTGGTCACTCCTGACCCAGATCGCGCAGCAACTCCGTAAACCATGGCAACGTTGTATCGAAAGTCTTGCCGCCCTTGATCCGTTCAAACTCGATCGCGCGCATTTCATCGCCGCGTTCTTCGTCTTGTCCGATCACGCCGGGTTCGCCGCGCAACGCCGCCTCGACAGCATAATCTGTGCAGGCCTTGATCAGCTCAAGATCGACGGCGTTCGCGGGGGCAGAGCGCGAGAAGTAGCCGCTTTTCTGCACCAGCACCTTTTCCGCGCCGATCTCCTCGGCAAAGCGCTCGCCAAACCATTGCCCCGGATTGATCTTGTCGAGCTTTACATGGCCGAAGGGATCGCGGGGCACTTCCTCGCCCGCCGCCTCCATCGCGGCGACAATCTCGGCCACCCCGGCGCCTTCTGAAATGAACAGGTTCACCCCGTCCTGCGCATCCATGGTTGCGCGCAGGCGCTTGGCCTCGGCAGCAATGTCAAACGGACGCTCAGGCACGAAAACGCCGTGCACATCCCAGCGCGCGGCGGCATTCTCTGGCCATTCGGCAAAGGGCGCAGACTTCACCCAGCGATGGTGCGCGTCAGCAGTTGCCGCCGTCAGCCAGCCGCAATGCCTGCCCATCACCTCATGGATTATCAGCATGTGCGGGTTGGCGGAATGTTCTGCAATGATATTGCGCGCATAGACCGCGCCCTGCTCCGCCGCTGTCCACGCGCCCAAGGACTGCTTGATCGGGATCACATCATTGTCGACCGTCTTGGGCAAGCCCACCACCGTCAGCGGGTATCCATTGTCGCTAAGATACGCGGCCAAATCTGCCGCGGCCGTATTTGTGTCATCCCCGCCAATCGTGTGCAGGATATCCACTCCGTCGCGGGTCAACTGTTCGGCCGCAACCTGCAGCGGGTTCTGGCCCGGCTGCACCAGCCCGCGCTTTTCGCAATCGGCAACATTGGTCAGCTTGACCCGGCTGTTGCCGATCGGACTTCCCCCAAATGCGTGCAAGCGGCCCGCAGTCTCGCGAACCTTGTCGCTCACTTCGATATATTCGCCCTTAAGCAGACCCGCATAGCCATTGCGGTAGGCGATGATGCGGTGATCCCGCGCAACCTCGGTGTAACGCTCGATCAAACCGCCAACGGCAGAGGAAAGACACGGCGCCAGCCCGCCCGCGGTCAACATGGCAACGGTTTTGGTCATGCGAGAAACTCTGCCAGTTTAACGCCGCCCCTACCAGCCTGAATACGATACCAATCGCAGACGTCTTACATCCTACGCATATCATGCGCTTCGGCGGGAACGGTGACGCTGAGGCCGTCGAGTTCCTCCGTCAGTTCGATCTGGCAGGAGAGCCGGCTCGTGCGGCGCACCCCGGCGGCGAAATCGAGCATGTCTTCTTCTTCCTCGCTTGCTTCCGGCAGCTTGTCGAACCATACGGCATCAACAATGACATGACAGGTTGAGCAGGCCATCTGGCCCTCGCATGTGCCCTCCAGCGGCATGCCAAGCGCTTGCCCCACTTCGAGCAGCGACTGGTCCACTTCGCCTTCGCCTTCAGTCACATTGCCCTGTGTGTCCGAAAAGCGGACTTTAATACTCACAGCCCTTGCTCCTTCGCAGCAGCGTTGATCTTATTCGCTGCGATTTCAATCTCTTCAAGCGTGGTATAGCGCCCGAAACCCAGCCGGATAGAGGATTTTGCCTGCGCGTCTGAAAGTCCAATGGCCTTCAATACATGGCTGGGCCGACCAGAGCCGCTGGCGCACGCAGAACCCGCGCTGAACATTACATCGCGCACGTCTGACATCACGCGGGCAACATCAAGTCCGTCGCGCCGGATATTGAGATTGCCGTGCCATCGCGCCTCCGCACCGCCATTGAGCGTCCAGTCCGCGAACAACTCACGCGCACGGCTCCACAGCGCTTCCACATGCACGTCGTCTTCCACCTTGCGTTCTTTCGCGAGCTCAGCAGCCGCGCCGAAACCTGCGATCAGCGCGGGCGATAGCGTGCCAGAGCGCAAATCGTGCTCCTGCCCACCGCCCGTTTGCATCTCAGTCAGTTCAACTCCGTCGCGCACCCACAGCGCGCCGATCCCTTTGGGTCCGTGAAACTTGTGCGCACTGACCGCGATCATGTCCGCAGACGTGACTTGCATTTTGCCATACGCTTGCACCGCATCGCACAGATAAAGCGCGTTCGCTTCCTTGGCCCTGCGATGCCATTCAACCGTCGGCTGGATCGCGCCGATCTCGTTGTTGATCTGCATCACCGCGATCAGCCGTGTGTCATCGGGCACATCCTGATTGGTGTCGCATTGGCCGTCATTGGCAACGTTGAGGATGTGCGACTTGCCCGCAGCTTGCGCTGTATCGCCAACGGCGGAGTGCTCGATCGCAGAGTAGGATACGGTGCCGCCATTACCCGAGCCGCGGATCGCAAGATTAAGCGCCTCCGTGGCGCCGCCGGTGAAGATCACTTTGCCGCCCGGAGGAAAAAGTGCCGCAATCTTGTCCCGCGCGGCTTCGATCGCGGCCGCGGCCATGCGGCCCATGCGATGTGCGCTGTGCGGATTGCCGAAACCAGTGCCATCCGGCCCGTCGAGCCAGCGCAGCATCGCGTCGCGCGCTTCAGGCGCTATCGGAGTTGTCGCTTGGTAGTCGAGGTAGATCATGTGAGCGATCTCCAGGCGTCTGCAAATTTGTTCAATTCTTCGGGCGTCGTGTTCCATCCGATACTGACGCGGATCGTGCTTGCTGCAACTTCATCGGACACGCCGAATACATCAAGAACGCGACTTTTCTTGAGCGTGCCGGAAGAACAGGCGCTTCCTGCTGATACCGCGAAACCCATCGCGTCGAGCCTGATAAGAAGGGCTTGAGCGGACATAGACGAATGCTTCACCGCAAAAATATAATCGTTCTGGTCGCCAAAACGCAGTACGTCCTCGCCAAGGTGATCAGCAAATCCTGCCCGATCGGCAGGCGTTGTTCCCCACTCGCCCGCTTCGAGCGCCGCAGCCATTCCCATCGCCGCAGGCATGTTTTCAGTGCCCTGCCGATATCCGCGCTCATGCCCGCCGATAGGCTCTAGCAAATTGTAATCCCTGACCAGCAGCGTACCAATTCCAATCGGCCCGCCAAACTTGTGCGCTGACACAACAAGCATATCAGCATCTGGAAGCGCGAGTTTGTCCGCACTTTGTGCGCAATCAGACAGCACCAAAGCACCGGTTTTTCGTACTGTCTCGGCCATTTGATCAACCGGATTGATCACCCCGGTTTCCGAGTTCACGTGCTGGATCGCTAGGATGCAATTCTCATCAAAGGCGCTGTCATCTGCGAATTGTTCCGCATCTGGTGCTGCGCGAAACACCGCATCATGCTCCACCGCGCTGACAATCCGGCGATCTACCTTCGCGCGGTTGAGCGCGATCCACAGCGCCTCGCTTGCGCCGCTGGTGAAGATCAGCTCGCCATCCCAGCCGAGCGCTTTCTTGATCCGCTCCCGCGCGTCCTCCAGCGCAGCCTTGGCCTTGCGCCCTTCAGCATGCGGAGAAGACGGGTTCGCCCAGATACGAAACCCCTCATCCATCGCTGCTTTGGCTTCGGGGCGCAGCGGGCTGGTTGCCGCATGATCGAGATATATGCGTTGTGTCAAAAGAG
>JABDKI010000205.1 GCA_013002295.1 Altererythrobacter sp. | reverse complement strand
CTTCCGGGCTGAATGGCTCCAGAAAATGCAGCTCAAGCGGGAATGTGCCCTTGCGCGCCATGACGCGTTTGAAATTGTTGAGCCCGGTCTCATCGCCGACCCAGCCAATCCATTCTGCAATTTCGCCGTAAAATAGCATGACCGGTTGAACGAGCACTCCCGGCGGTGGTGGTTCGAGGACGCGCAGCATGCTCGTCTTGAACGGCAGCAGCGACTGGCCATCGGTCACGGTGCCTTCGGGAAATACCGTAACGGACCAATTGTCCGACAGCGCTTCTCGTAATGAGTTGATCTGCTCGGCTACGCCCATGCGGTTCTCACGCTTGACGAAAACGGTGCGGTTCAGCCTCGATAGCCAGCCTACGATGGGCACTTCGTTGAGCTCTGCCTTGGCTACAAATGCGGTGCCGCTCGCGCCAGCCAGCGCCAGGATATCGAGCCAGGATAGATGGTTCGATATGAAGAACACATCCCGGCGCAAAGGCGTGCCGATAACTTTGACACGCGCCCCTGCGACCCATGCTGCGAAACGCAGGAAGTACATCGGAAAAGGGGAGCCATAGGCGAGCGCTCGATACAGGTAATGCACTGGGACGAGCAGCAGCAATGCCAGGAACAGCAGAAGTACCCGCCCGGACAGGCGCACCCAACCAATCGGCGATATTGGAGTTTGCTCGCCGCGCGCCGCGGCTGCGCGTAACTCGGCGTCAATCTTCGCGCGCGATGCGGACGCCATACAATTCCATTCGGTGGTCGACCAGACGATAACCGAGCTTCTCTGCGATAACTTTCTGCAGGGCTTCCAGTTCAGGATCGACGAATTCGACAACCTTTCCGGTCTCGACATCGATCAAGTGATCGTGGTGGGCTTCCGGCGCGGCTTCATAACGTGCGCGGCCATCACCAAAGTCATGCCGATCCAGTATCCCCGCCTCTTCGAAAAGGCGGACCGTGCGATAGACGGTTGCGATCGAAATCTTCGGATCGATCGACGAAGCACGTTGATGCAGAAGCTCCACGTCAGGGTGATCTTCGCTATCCGACAGCACGCGCGCGATCACGCGGCGCTGCTCTGTTATACGCAGCCCCTTGTCGGCGCAAAGCTGCTCAAGATCGATTTTCTGCGACAATCCTGCCTCCGCTGGTGTTGGAGTGCGCCTTGTATAGCCACAAGTTGCGGCGAAACAAGGCGCTCTTCAACGGTCCACGGTTTGCGCGTTTAGGCCGTTTTCTTGCGGCGACCGCGCTTCTGGCCAGGCATGCGGCCCAAGCCGATTTCCTTGGCCAGCTTGCGGCGCGTTTCTGCATAGTTGGGCGCGACCAGTGGATAGTCTGGCGAAAGCTCCCACCGAGCACGATACTCATCAGGCGACATATTGTGCTCTGTCGACAAATGTCGCTTGAGCATCTTCATTCGCTTGCCGCAGTCCAGGCAAACGATGTGATCCTTCTTTATTGAAGCCCGAACCGTGACGGCCGGCTCAGGACGCTCTTCTTTTGCACCAGCTGCCCCACCAAGCGTCGAGAGTGCTGAATATACTTTGCTGATCAGCGACGGCACACTTTCGACATCGACATCGTTGTTGCTGACATGTGCAGCGACAATATCCGAGGTCAGTGTGATCAACGTTTCTTTCATGTCTACTTCGGTCGTATCCATAGAGTTCCTCACTTTTATTATATTTTGTTTTTCGGAGTGTTACCCCCCGATTTGTTTTGCATGCACCTAATCCGCGAAAGTTTCAAGGTTTTTGTATGTAAAATTCCGTCTAAATGAGTATTAATTCACATTATATAGATAGGCCATAAGTAATAGCATCCATACGATTGCCATCGGAAAGCAAGTAATAGGCCTTGCGCCTGCCTATGGGTTCGAATCCCACGCCAAGGTATAGTATTTTGGCAGGATTGTTCTCACGCATCTCGAGAAAAATCCGTGATGCACCGCGGGCTCGGGCGTCAATCGTCAATTGCGACAACATCTTCTGTGCTGTCCCTTGCCTTCGATACTTTGGATCAACCGCAATCAGCAGAAGCTCTTCTTCGCCTGGAGCATGGCGTGTTATAAGAAAGCCGGTTGCGATTTCGTTCTTGCTGTCGCCTGTATTGAGAATGGCAAAAGTATTGGGAAGAACAAGCGCATCTTCGACTTGGCGCCTGTTCCATGCTTCGCCCCATTGCGGGTCGAAGGCCGTTTCCATAACCGCCATGATCTGATCGACTTGGCTGGTCTTGTTCATCCGACTGGCAACTTTGCGTCGGGCCCGCGGCCATAGATCGGCGCAAGGTTGGTAGTCAGGTGGGTTTCGCGAAGCAGGTAGGTCTTGCGAGCATCGGGCAGGATATTGAGTGCCACGCTCTGCCCCCCCAAAAGATCGGTCATCTCCTGCGCTCGATTTCCTGCGATCACTTGGTGTTTGCAGATGGCGGCGGCTTCATCAGGCGACAGTGATTGCACTTCGCCCTCCGGATTGCTGCCAAGCGAATAGCTCTGGACAAACCATTCGCCATGCCCGCCATTCATGCAGACCATTATCGGCGCATCGGCGCGCACATTTTGCGCCATCGTTGCGAGCAGCGAAAGTGTTGGATAACCCAGCACGTCAGCACCCCAAGCAAGGCCCAGTGCGCGCGCTGCCGCGATCCCGATCCTGACGCCGGTAAAGCTACCCGGGCCAAGCGAGACCAGGATACGGTCCGCTTTGCCATTGTCAGGCAGCGCTTCGATCATCGGCACGAGCCGTTCGGCATGACCGCGGCCCAATACAACATGTTGGCCCGCCAGCAATTGGTCTCCCTCGAACAGGGCGACCGAGCAGGCCTCAGTTGCTGTTTCGATTGCGAGTGTTCGTTTGGGCGTCCGCATGGAAGTTGCGATGCCTCAAGCGGCCAAACGCTTCAAGTCAGACGATTGTGTTGAACGTGCCAAAATCCGGCCGCGGGCTGCGATCAAAGATGCTTTCCGGATCGCCATAGCCCACCGAGCAAATGAAATTAACGCGGTGGCGCGGTTCATCAGCGAAGAAGGCCTTGTTGACTGCGTCTGCATCGAAACCGGACATAGGCCCACAATCGAGCCCGACCGCGCGCGCCGCAAGCATCAGATAGGCGCCCTGAAGCGTGGAATTGCGGAACGCACCTTCCTTGCGGCCGGCTTCGTCGCCTTCGAACCAGCTTTTGGCATCCGTATGTGGGAACAGCCAAGGCAGCTCCTCATGAAAGTCGATGTCGTAACCGATCACAGCGGTAGCGGGAGCGGCGAGAATTTTCGCCTTGTTGCCCTCCATCGCACAATCCGCGAGCGCTTGTTTTTGTTCGTCAGACTTGACCCAGACTATCCGCACCGGTTGCATGTTCGCCGATGTCGGCGCCATCTTCAGCAGGTCCCAGATCGCATGCAATTGCGCGTCACTCACCGGCTTGTCGAGCCAATCATTATAGGTGCGCGCTTCGTTGAACAGTTGATCGAGCGCGTCGATAGACAGCACGGTTCCGTGAAATTGCTTGGTCATCAATCGTCCTTGAATTTTAGGCTGCGCGCACTTCCAGTACCTCGGGAACATAGTGCTTCAACAGGCCTTCGATGCCGTGCTTGAGCGTCGCTGTGCTGGATGGACACCCCGAGCATGCGCCTTGTAGGGTCAGGTAGACCACGCCGTCCTTGAAACCGCGATAGGCGATATCGCCGCCATCGCCAGCAACCGCGGGTCGTACTCGCGTTTCGAGCAATTCGTTGATCTGAGCCACGACGTCTGCATTGGCCGGATCATCTTCCACAATCAGCGTGTCTGCTTCGTCCGCGGGAATAGATATCCCCGACGCGTCACCGCCAGCAAACAGCGGCGCTTCTGAAACGAAATGGTCGAGCAAGATCGCGACCACTTGCGGCTTCAAATCGCTCCAATTGACGCCCGGCGCTGAAGTGACGCTGATGAAGTCAGCTCCAAAAAAGACATTGGTGACTTCGCCAGTGTCGAAAATGGCTTGCGCCAGCGGGCTCGCCTCGGCGGCCTCTGGCGTGGCAAATTCGCGCGTCCCGGCGCTCATAACCTGCCGGCCAGGCAGGAATTTAAGGCTGGATGGATTGGGCGTTGTTTCGGTTTCAATAAACATGAGTGTGAATGTAGGTGCGACGTAGCTTGCCGACAAGGCAGCAAAGCTTGCCGATCATTCACTATCCCTTCACTTGTTGCGCCCCTATAGTGGATTTCATGAAATCAATTGCCGGCGCATTTGGCGCAATCATTCTCCTTTCAACTCCGGTTGCGTTTGTCTCGGGGCTTTTGGCTCAGGATATTCCTGCAACGCAGCAGTCCGCGCCTGATCCGCAATACCTTCAGGCCGACGACGAAACGCCATGGCTGTATGAGGGCAGCAATGTTCCGGTGGACCGCGAATGGCAATTCGGCGAGATCGACAATGGTGTGCGCTATGCCGTGCGTAACAATGGTGTGCCGCCCGGGCAGGTTTCGATCCGCGTTCGCATCGATGCTGGCTCATTGCACGAAGAAGATAGCGAGCAAGGATTTGCGCACTTGCTCGAGCACATGCTGTTCCGCGAAAGCAAATACCTTGGTGAAGGCGAAGCAATCCCGCGTTGGCAGCGGCTCGGCGCGACCCTGGGGCATGACACCAATGCATCCACCAGTCCCACTGCTACAGTTTACAACATCAATTTGCCCGCGTTTACGCCAGCGAATTTGGAGGAAAGCTTCAAACTGCTTTCCGGCATGATCCGCGAACCTGTGTTGAGCGATGCCAATGTAGCGGCAGAGGTGCCGATTGTGCTCGCCGAAATGCGCGAGCAGGGCGGGGCGCAGCAGCGAGTAGGCGAGAAAACGCTGGAAACGTTGTTTGCCGGACAACGCCTGGCCAATCGCCGGCCGATTGGCACACCGGAAACGCTGCGTGCAGCAACGGGCGAGAGCGTCCAGGCTTTTCATGCGCGCTGGTATCGGCCGGAGAATGCCGTGGTTGTTGCGGTTGGCGATGTTGACCCGTTGCGCCTGGCTGAACTGATTGAAACCTATTTCGGTGACTGGCAGGGGGAGGGGCCACTGACGCCGGCCCCTGACTTTGGCGATCCGATCCCGCCGGCTGGTTCAAATGGCGGAACACCCGTTGGCGAGCTAGCTGTCATCGCAGAGCCGGATATGCCGCGCAGCTTGACCTATGCAGTGATGCGTCCGTGGCGCCCGGTACAAGACACTGTTGTCTATAATGAAGGACTGATGATCGAAGCCATTGGGCAGGCGATCATCAATCGCCGACTTGAGACCCGCGCACGCAGCGGGGGAAGCTTCCTCTATGCGCAAGTCCAGCAAGACGATATTTCCCGCTCTGCCGATGCGACGATCATCAATTTTGCGCCTCTGGGAGGAGACTGGAATGCAGCTCTGGCCGATGTTCGCGGCGTGGTCGCGGATGCACTGGCTACACCGCCTAGCCAGGAAGAAATCGACCGCGAAGTGGCTGAGTTCGACATCGCCTTTGCCAGCGAGGTCGAGCAATCCCGCGTAATTGCGGGCGGGCGGCTGGCTGACAATATCGTGCGCGCAGTAGACATTCGTGAAACAGTTGCGTCGGCGCAAGTTGCGCTCGACATCTTTCGCGGGACCAAGCCGCGTTTCAATCCACGTGAAGTCTTCGCTGCAACGCGAAAGCTGTTCGAGGGCGACGTAGTTCGCGGCGTTTATGTAACGCCTGAAAGCGGCGAGGCCGAAGAGGCGACCTTACGATTGGCGTTGGCCCGCGACACATCACCTGATGAGAATGCGCGGCTGGCCAACAGGACAATCTCATTCGACGAACTGCCAGCAATCGGGCCAGTGGGGACGATTGTGGAGCGCAAGGACATCGGCCTGCTGGACATTGAGCAGCTGACATTTGCCAATGGTGTGAATGTCATACTCTGGTCGAACAATGACGAGCCCGGCCGCGTGTCGGCAAAGGTTCGTTTTGGCGCGGGCTATCGCGCGTTCGAGGCGGGAGACGCACCCTATGTCTCGCTCGGCGAGATCGCGCTTGTTTCTTCAGGTCTGGGCGAGATTGACGAGAATGATCTCGATCGTCTTGTGACTGGCCGCAAGATGAGCTTCGATTTCTCGATCGAGGACGCGGTTTTCACATTCACTGCGCAAACGCGCTCTGAAGATGTGCAGGATCAACTGTATCTGTTTGCCGCCAAGCTGGGCATGCCGCGCTGGGATCCGAACCCGGTCTTGCGCGCCAAGGCGGCAGCAGAGATCGGTTATGCGTCCTACTCATCCAGCCCGGCTGCCATGATCTCACGCGATTTGGATTACCTTTTGCGTGACAAGGATAAACGGTGGGCCACATCGACACCGGAAATGATGGCGGAGGTGACACCGGAAGGTTTCCGAGAGGCGTGGGAACCTCGCCTTAAAGAAGGTCCGGTTGAAGTTCTGGTATTCGGTGAATTTGACCGCGAAGCTGTGGTCCAGACTTTGCGTGAAACCTTTGGCGCATTGCCAGCGCGCGTGCCGTTGACGTCGGAAATAGTCAATCGTTTGCCAGCGTTCCCTGCGCCTGATGCGCCGACCGAGGTGTTGACTCACCGCGGCGATGCCAATCAAGCCGCAGCGGTCATCGCTTGGCCCACTGGAGGCGGAACCGTTCGTCTGCGCGAATCTCGCCAGCTCGAAATCCTGACGGAGATATTCAACAATCGCCTGATGGATGCCCTGCGAGAGAAGCTGGGTGCTAGCTACGCACCGCAAGCTGTCTCTCGTTGGCCGACTGACATCTCGCAAGGCGGGACAATCATGGCTCTGGCTCAGCTAGAGCCGCAGGATGTTCCAGTGTTCTTCGCTGAGGCTAACCAGATTGCAAAGGATCTGGCTGAAACAACGCTGACAGAAGAGGAAATCGCGCGCGCCACACAGCCGTTGGGGCAACTCTACAGCAGGGCGGCGACCAGCAACTATTTCTGGTTGCTGCAGCTGGAGGGTGCCAGCGCTGATCCCAAACGGGTAAAGCTGGTGCCAACCTTGATCGGAGACTACTCCAGCACGCGGCCTGAAATCATGCAATTGCTAGCGCGGCGTTATCTGGCGGCGCGCCCCGGATGGCAATTGGCGGTGATTCCGGCCGGGCAGGAATTGGCGGAAACTGCGCCGACAATCCGGCCTAACGCGCCCGCAGTAATGGGCCGTTAGACAAGCAAAGCTTGGGTCATGACGTGAAATTTTGTTACCTTTGACCCATATTGTGCTTTGTGCTTCTTAGTCTGGGCGTGTTACCGCTCTGACAGATTTTTAATGGAATGAGACGTGACAGTGGCGCACAACTGGAAACCCGACGGCTGGAAAGCCCATGAGGCGCGGCATTTGCCGCATTACGAAGACCCAGCCGAGCTGGCCGCAGCGGAATCGACGCTGTCCGTCTATCCGCCGCTGGTTTTTGCCGGTGAAGCACGTGCGCTAAAGGCTGACCTGGCAGACGTTGCCAATGGCCACGCATTCCTGTTGCAAGGCGGTGACTGCGCGGAAAGCTTTGCTGAATTCCACCCGAACAATATTCGCGACACTTTCCGCGTGCTGTTGCAGATGGCGGTCGTGATGACCTTTGCCAGCAAGCGGCCAGTGGTGAAGGTCGGCCGCATGGCCGGTCAGTTTGCCAAGCCGCGCAGCTCTGCGACTGAAACGCAAGGCGACATGACCTTGCCGAGTTATTTCGGTGACAACATCAACGGGATAGAGTTTAATCCTGCAGAGCGGCGTAACGATCCAATGCGGATGGTAAAGGCCTACTCACAGGCGGCCGCGACGCTCAATCTGCTGCGCGCGTTTGCCGGTGGTGGCTATGCCAACCTGCGTCAGGTTCATCAGTGGACGCTCGATTTCATGGGGCGGACGCCTTGGGCGGAGAAGTTCGCGGAGACCGCCGACAAGATTGGCGATGCGCTCGATTTCATGGAAGCTTGCGGCGTTGATCCGGCGACTGTCCCGCAATTGCAGGGTACCAGTTTTTATACCAGCCACGAAGCGCTGCTGCTGCCATACGAGCAAGCTCTGACGCGGCAAGATTCTCTGACTGGAGATTGGTATGCCACCAGCGCGCATATGGTCTGGATCGGTGATCGCACGCGCTTCCCGGGGAGCGCGCACATCGAGTTTGCGCGCGGCATCGGCAATCCGTTGGGGATGAAGTGCGGTCCATCGCTCGAACCGGATGCCCTGCTTGAACTGCTCGACGTGCTGAATCCATCGCGAGAGGCAGGCCGGATTACGCTGATCAGCCGGTTTGGCCATGACAAGGTCGAGGAAGGACTGCCCAAACTCGTGCGCGCTGTGCAGCGCGAAGGCCATCCGGTAGTTTGGAGCTGTGATCCGATGCACGGCAATGTGATCAAGTCGGAAAGCGGCTATAAAACCCGTCCGTTTGACCGCATCCTCTCCGAAGTGAAGGGCTTCTTCAATGTCCATCACGCGGAAGGAACGCACCCTGGCGGCATCCATATCGAGATGACCGGGCAGGATGTAACCGAATGTGTTGGCGGGGCAGTGGCAATTACAGACGAGGCGCTGGGCGATCGCTATCACACCCATTGCGACCCGCGTTTGAATGCGGCGCAGTCACTAGAGCTGGCCTTCCTGATCGCGGAAATGCTGAATCAACAAGTGAGTGCACAGCAAGCCAACGCGGCATAAGCTCCGTTCAATCGGTGTTTTGCCACGGCTAGTCGCGGGGCATGCCTTTCAATTAGCACCCCTTTCGGGCATGTGCTTCGGCGAGCAAAGGCTGACGCAGGAGAATTTTCGTGCCTGAACCGCTTGCCAGCGCAGCCAATAATGGCGCGGCTGGACTGGCCGAACGTTTCCGCGCGACGCGGGCGCTCAGCGAGCAGCTTGTCGCGCCCCTTAGCGATGCTGATACCACGATCCAGTCGATGGAGGATGCCTCTCCTGCCAAGTGGCATCTGGCGCATACGACATGGTTCTGGGAAACTTTTCTATTGCGCGATCACGCGAAGGGATATCAGCTCTTCGACGAGCAATATCCGTTTCTGTTCAATTCCTATTATGAGGCAGAGGGTGCGCGGATTGCGCGGTTCTCGCGCGGGCTGCTCTCGCGTCCATCCTTAGAAGATGTACTCACATGGCGCGCGCAAGCGACCGCCGCGATGGAACCGCTGCTTGATGATCCAGCTCTTGCTGGTCTGATTGCGCTGGGCATCGCGCATGAGGAACAACATCAGGAATTGCTGCTTACCGACGTCAAGCATGCGTTATTCCAAAACCCTTTGGGACCAACAATGTTTGATGACGCCCCCAAGAAGGCGGTGAAGCGCGCGGAAGGCTGGCACGAACACCCTGGCGGCATTGCCATGATCGGGCATGAGGGAAGCGGGTTTGCATTCGACAATGAGGGGCCGCGCCACCGTGTCCTGCTGGAACCGTTTTTGCTTTCCAAAAGCCTTGTCACCAATCGCGAATGGGGCGCATTTATAGCGGACGGTGGGTACACAAATGCAGCGCTATGGCTGTCCGATGGATGGGCTTGGGTGCGTGAACATGACATCAAGGCACCGCTATATTGGCGGGACGATGAGCATTTCACGCTGGCAGGCTGGCGAGCGCGCGATCCTGAAGCGCCAGTCACGCATATCTCATATTACGAAGCCGACGCTTTCGCGAGCTGGGCAAGCATGCGATTGCCGACCGAATTCGAATGGGAAGCGATCGGGCAAGGCGAAGATCCAAGCGGAGGCAATCAAGTTGACGAGGCGACGGGCGTGCACCCTAGCGGCAGCGACAGCCTGTTCGGCGATTGCTGGCAATTCACGCGCAGCGCTTATCTGCCATATCCACGGTTTCAGCCCGCAGCGGGTGCAGTGGGCGAATACAATGGCAAATTCATGAGCGGGCAGTTTGTGCTGAAGGGTGCGAGCTGCGCTACCGTGCGTGGGCATTCACGCAGTTCCTATCGCAATTTCTTTTATCCGCATCAGCGCTGGCAATTCACTGGCCTGCGCTTGGCAAAGGACCTCTGATGAACGCGCCTGAAGGCATGAAGTTGGTCAATCTTGACGAAGATGGCGTGGACCGCGCGTTCAGGCAGGACGTTTTGGCGGGGCTGAAGCAAGTCCCCAAAGCGATCCCGGCACGTTGGTTGTATGACGATGCTGGCTCGCAGCTGTTCGAAGATATTACCCAACTGCCTGAATATTATCCGACGCGCGCAGAGACCGATATTCTGAATACGCGCGGCGCAGAATTTGCTGAGCTAATCGGACCGGGCAGGGCGGTGGTCGAATTCGGCTCTGGCAGTTCTGTCAAAACGCCTCTTTTGCTGTCCGCTATAGCGCCTGCAGCCTATGTACCGCTCGATATTTCAGGCGACTTTTTGCGCGCTTCGTCTGCCGAACTGGCAGCGAAATTTCCCGGCCTGCCGGTCCATCCGGTCGAAGCGGATTTCATGCGCAAGGTCGCACTGCCTGACGCAGTTTCGGACATGCCAAAATTGGGCTTCTTCCCGGGTTCCACCATCGGGAACATGGTCGCGCGCACCGCAGTCGATCTGCTGCGAACCATGCGAGAGACCTTGGGCGAAGGTTCTAAGCTCTTGATCGGAATGGACTTGATCAAGGATCCTGATGTCCTGATCGCAGCCTATGATGATGCGGCGGGTGTAACCGCTGAATTCAACTACAATTTAGCCCGCCGGATTAATCGTGAGCTCGACGGCGACATTCCGCTCGAAGCCTTGCGGCACGAGGCGCGCTGGAACGATGCTTTTGCACGGATCGAGATGCATTTGGTTGCGCAGCGAGGCATTAGCTTCAGCGTGTCGGGCCAGCCATTTGCATTGGCTCAAGGCGAAAGCCTGCACACTGAAAACAGCCACAAATTCAGCCGCCGCACGGGAAACACATTGCTGTTGGCAGGGGGATGGACACCCACACATCGCTGGCTTGATAGCAAGGGACGTTTTTCGCTGGTATTGGCCGACGCGACAATCCCGCGCAGCGCACCATAAGCCAAAGACATATCGAAACGATTTCCGTGCCCGCGCGTTCATCGCTGCATGGATAGAACGCAATCGGACATCGCTATAATTGGCGCCGGCATGTCTGGCCTTACTTGTGCGCTAGCGCTCGGCGAGCAGGGCTTCGCTGTTCGGGTTTTCGACAAAGGTCGCGGGCCTGGTGGGCGAATGGCAGCACGCCGGGCAGAGATCGCGGGTGAAAAAGTTTCATTTGATCACGGCGCGCAATACTTTGCCGCAAAATCATCCGAGTTTACGGCACAGATTGCCGCGTGGGCTGACGCTGGCGTTGTCGCACCTTGGCCAGTAGCTGGCGAAGATGCATGGGTCGGCGTGCCCGGTATGAACGGGCCGCTCCGGCACATGTCGCAGCAAGCCGAAGTGTCATGGGGGGCGCGAATTGAACGGCTCGAGCGCGAGGGTGAAGGCTGGGTATTGTTCGCCGATGGAGGCACCCATCGCGCAGATATCGTGCTTGTCGCGGTGCCAGCAGAACAGGCGGCTGGCCTACTCGCGGAAGTAGCACCAGAACTGGCAGCTATTCCTGCCACTATTCAATCAGAGCCTTGTTGGGCACTGATGGCGGCATTTGAAGAGCAGCTGCCAATAACGGGCGATTGCCTCAACGATGAAGGTGGGGCCATCGGCTGGGCCGCGCGCAATTCGGCCAAGCCAAGCCGCACAGGGCAAGAAACCTGGGTGATCCATGGATCAGCGGAATGGTCACGCGCAAACCTCGAGCAATCGCCTGAGGAAGCAACATCAAAGCTGCTCGCTGCGTTCTTTTCGCAAACACAGTTGCCCTTCAAACAGCCGCTCCATGCGGCCGCGCATCGTTGGCGTTATGCATTTCCGCAAGTGCAATCGGCTTTGCCCGCACATTGGGATCCAAAGCGCGGGATCGGGCTTGCCGGAGACTATCTTGTTGCGCCGCGCGTTGAAGGTGCTTGGCTTTCCGGCAAAGCGCTCGCAGCGATGATTGCGCAAGGGAAGTAGCGCGAAAGTGATTGCATCATGGATTAGAATGCGTTCACACTCTATATTCAGCCCATGACGATCAAAGCTATCTGGGAATATCTGGCGATGACCATTTCCGCGATCCCGCGCTCGGGATTGCTGCTGATGGTGGTTGCAGCAATTGCTATCAGCGCGATCGGCTCGCTGATGGTTCGCCGAAAAGTACCCTTAGGACTGATGGTTCGGCGCGCGAGCACGGTTGCATTGGGCGGAGTTCTGCTGGTCGTCGTGCTGCAATTGTCGCGCTTCGATTCCCGGCTGGAGATCGCTGTCCCGCAGTTTGGCTTGCCCGAACAGATAGTTGAAGGTGGCGAGACCCGCATTCCCATGGCACCTGACGGGCATTTCTGGCTGCGTGCACAGATCAATGGTGTGCCGGCGAACTTCCTAGTCGACACGGGCGCTACGCTGACGGCCATTTCTCAGGACTTGGCGGATCGCGCAGCGATAGAGCCTCGCCCTGGCGGACTGCCCGTAACCATTAACACCGCGAATGGCCCAGTCTCAGCTGAGCTCTCCACCATTGGCGAAATGCGCTTTGGCAGTGTGGCCGCCCGCGGGCTTGACGTGGTGATCGCGCCGTCACTTGGTCAGACCAATGTTGTCGGGATGAATTTGTTGTCACGGCTCGCGTCATGGCGCGTTGAGGGCAGCACAATGATTTTAGTGCCCAATAATCCGCAGCCTGAGCAAAATTAGCGCGAAGACGGATCCCGGGGCCGCGGCAGGGCGGAAATCCGCTCTGCAAGGAAATCGAAAACCAATCGGATGCGGCACTGGCGGAACGGCGATCACGCACGCACGGCACGTTGCCCATGTCACGGCGACAGATGTGTCAGGCAAGATGCTGGAGTTCGCCAAGAAAAATGCGGCGGAAGCTGGCATCGACAATGTGACATTCAGCGCCACGTCAATCGAAAGCTTTGAGGCTCCTGATGGCAGTTTCGATGCAGTGTTGATGCTAAGCCTGCTGCATCTGCTTGAGAATCCTGGCGCTGCTCTGGACAAGGCGCGTCGTCTTCTCAAGCCTGGAGGCCTGTTGATCACAAGTACGGCTTGCCTCCGCGATAACATGCGCTGGTTCGGCATGATTGCGCCCGTGGGCGTGGCAATGGGACTGATTCCGAAAGTTCAAATGATTTCCGAGGATGAACTCCGCGGCGAAATTGCCGATCGCGGGTTCGCATGCCTGGAAGAATTCAGCCAGGGCGACAATCGCACCTACTTCCAGATCGCGCGCAAATTGGTGTAGGGATCAGGGCGGCTGGTCTCCCCCAAGTACCTCGCAATTGGCCAGCCGCCCACCCTTCTTGAACGACCGACATTTCACTAGTGGATCGTGTTTCTATGCCCAGCTAGCTCATACCATGAGGATCATGGGAGAGTGCGCATGAAAGAATTGTTTGATCTTACTGGAAAGGTTGCCGTTGTTACGGGGGCAGGCCGCGGCATTGGTGAAGGCATCGCCGCTCTGCTGGCAGAAGCTGGCGCGGATGTGGTTTGCGCGGCGCGCTCTACCGACCAGATCGAACACACTGCCAAGCTGATCAATGAAAGCAATTCCAGCGGCCGCGCGGTTGCGCAAAAGAC
>JABDKI010000175.1 GCA_013002295.1 Altererythrobacter sp. | reverse complement strand
CGTCTTTCTTCGCAGTCGTCTGCAGATCAGCCAGATCATAACGCCCGCGCGGCTCTGCATAGGCAAAGGCATAAACACGTTCGCCCGAGACGATTCCGCCGATATGCTCTTCCTTCTGCGCAGGTGTGCCCGCGTGCTTCAGGAAACCGCCTGCACAAACAACAGTCGGCACGAATGGCTCGACCACCAGTCCTTTGCCGAACTCTTCCATAACAACCATCGCGTCTACCGCGCCGCCGCCGAAGCCGCCGTCTTCTTCCGAAAACGGCATGCCAAGAATACCAAGTTCTGCCAACTGCGCCCAGATTTCGGGGCGCCAGCCGCTCTCGCTTGCGATCACTTCGCGGCGCGTTTCCGAACCATATTCTTCACGAACAAGACGCGACAGACCGTCACGCACCATGTCCTGTTCTTCAGTGAAATTGAAATCCACGTGTGTTTCTCCCGCCCGGCCCGATTAAAGACCGAGGATCATTTTCGTGATGATGTTGCGCTGAATCTCGTTCGATCCGCCATAGATCGAGGTTTTGCGCATGTTGAAGTAGGTCGCAGCCGAGTGCTGCGCGTAATTGGGGCCGATCGGATATTCATTCGAACCCGGATCAGCGATGCTGCCATACATCGGGGTGCCGTATGATCCGACTGCTTCCAAAGTCAGCTCCGTCAGGCGCTGCTGAATCTCAGTACCCTTGATCTTGAGGATCGAGCTTTCCGGACCAGGTCCCTTGCCTGCCTGTTCACCTGCAAGCGTGCGTAGCTCTGTAATTTCGAGTGCCGCCAAATCAATCTCAAGCTGACTGACCTTGCGTGCAAAATCGAAATCGCCGATCAACGGTTCGCCATCGATTTTTTCATTCGCTGCAATTTCGCGCAGCTTCTCAACACCGCGCTTGGAGCGTGCAACGCCGGCGATGCCGCTGCGCTCATGCGCCAGCAGGAACTTGGCACAGGTCCAGCCCTTGTTCTCTTCACCGACCAGATTTTCGACTGGCACTCGCACATCGGTCAGCCAGGTTTCATTGACCTCATAGCCGCCATCGATAAGCTTGATAGGCTTCACCTCGACGCCCGGTGTTTTCATGTCGATCAGGATGAAGCTGATGCCTTCCTGCGGCTTGGCTGCGTCTGGATCAGTGCGGCACAGGAAAAAGCCCCAGTCGGCATATTGCGCCAGCGTGGTCCAGGTCTTTTGGCCATTGATCACATAGTGATCGCCATCACGCACCGCGGTCGTCTTGAGCGAGGCCAGGTCCGATCCGGCGCCTGGCTCTGAATACCCCTGACACCACCATTGCTCGCCGCTCAGAATGCCCGGCAGGTGCTGTTGCTTCTGCGCGTCATTGCCAAAGGTGTAGATCACCGGGCCAACCATGGAGATGCCGAAAGGCAGCGGCATGAAGGTGCCGACGCGCGCATTTTCTTCCGACCAGATGTAGCGTTGCGTCGCATTCCAGCCGGTGCCGCCGTACTCGACCGGCCAGGCTGGCGCGGACCAACCCTTACGCCCAAGAATCTTGTGCCACGCGGTCATGTCTTCAGGCGACATGTCTTCGCGATTTCCCATGCCCTCTAGGTGCTTGGGGTGGTTTTCTTCAATAAAAGCGCGAACCTCTTTGCGGAACGCCACTTCTTCGGGGGTGAATTCCAGATTCATCAAAAACCCTCTCTCAAACGAGTCGTTGTGTGCTGCAATTGTGGCACGTGAAAGTGCATGCTTAAAGGCCAAATGGCAGTTAATTGTTCCCGTGCGCGCGCGATCCAGGATGCCCTAGCGGCAAAAGTAGAGATATTCCGACCTGTCCCCCAACACTTTTGACGATTACTGCGCTTGGCGGCCTTCGCTATCGCATTCCTAACAAACAATCAGTTGGGAGAATTTGCGATGGACTTGGGACTTAAAGGCAAGAAAGTCATTATGAATGGCGGGGCGCATGGCCTTGGCCTCGCATCACTCAAGCTGTTCGCGGCCGAAGGCGCGGATGTCGCCTTCATGAGCCGCAAGGAAGACAAGATCGAAGCCGCGACAAAAGTCATCGACGCGGCCGGGCCAGGCAAGGTTCACGGTTCAGTCGTCGATATGGCTGACGGTGCGGACACCTATAAGAAATGGGTTTCCGACGCAGCGGAAGCCTTGGGCGGCTGCGATATATTCGTACACATGGCCAGCTCTTCGGGAACCGGCGGCACGGGCGATTGGCAGAACGGTCTCGACATGGACATCATGGGCGCGGTCAACGCAATCGAAGTGCTCACCCCGCATCTTGCCGAATCAGACAGCGGGTCGATTGTCCTGATGTCCTCGACCGCCGCCCTAGAGACGTTTGTCGCCCCGCAGGCGTTTAACGCGCTCAAGGCTGCGCTGATCACACATGGCTCACAATTGTCTCAAGCATTCGCGCCGCAGGGCATTCGCGTAAACTGCGTCAGCCCCGGGGCGATTTATTACCCCGGCGGCAATTGGGAAGTGATCGAAGGCGCCATGCCGGAGCTGTTCAATGCAACGCTGGCCAAGATGCCGATGGGCCGGTTCGGCAATGACGAGGAAGTCGCCAAAGCGGTTGTCTTCGTCGCTAGCCCGGCAGTGCCATACATGACCGGTGCGAACATCGTCGTCGATGGCGGCTTTACTCAACGTGTTCAATTCTAGGGCGCGTCCAGTTCTAATCCAATGATCTTACAGGAAGGCCCAATTTCATGGCTGAGATAGAACGCGACAAGCTGCTCGATATCTACACCCGCACGATGAAGGTGAACCGCACGGATGAGAAATTCCGCGAGCTGCTGATGCAGGGCAAGGTTGCCGTTATGTATTACTGCGTGCGCGGACAGGAACTTGTCTCCGCCGCCGCCATGGCTGCACTGGAGAAAGACGATTACGTCGTCTGCACCTATCGCGGGCAGGGCGAGCAGACCGCTAAAGGCATACCTATCGAAAAATGGTGGGGTGAATGCCTGGGCAAGGCGACCGGCACTTGCAAAGGCAAGGGCGGCACCATGCACATCACCGATCCCGACACCGGCATCATGGTGACGACAGGTGTTGTCGGCTCTGGCCTGCCGATTGCCAATGGTTTGGCCATGGCGAGCCAGAACAATGGTGACGGGCGCGTGACTCTGGTCAGCTTTGGCGATGGCGCAGCCAATATCGGCGGATTCCATGAAGCGATGAACATGGCGCAGCTCTACAAGCTGCCTGTGATCTTCCTGTGCCAGAACAACCGCTATGGCGAGCACACCGCCTATGCCGATCACACTGATAGCCCTGACATTTCCAGTCGCGCGGCTGGATATGGCATGAAGGGCATCAAGGTTGACGGCAATGACGTGAACCAGATCTACCCTGCTATGGAAGAGGCGGTGGTGCACGCACGGTCTGGCAAGGGGCCGGTTCTGGTCGAAGCCATGTGTTACCGCATGATGGGCCACTTCTTCGGTTCTGACTTCTCGTACATGCCTCCAGAGCATCTGGAAGAAATGCAGCGCGAAGATCCGTTGCCCAAACTGCGCGCAGTCATGCTGGAGCGCCAGTTCACCGAAGAGGAATTGGACAAGATTGTGGCCGACATCGACGCGGAAATCGATGCGGCGGTTCAGCACGCGCTTGATGCGCCGCTGCCGGACACCGATGAAATCTACAAAGACGTGCTTGAGGAGACAGCGTAATGGCCGAGATTACCATGACGCAGGCGCTGAACCTCGCGATTGACGAGGCGATGGCCGAAGATGACGGGGTGTTCTGCTTGGGCGAAGATGTCGCAGCGAAGCAAGGCGGCGGGGTTTTCAAAATCACATCTGGCCTGACTGAAAAGTATGGCGAGAACCGCATCCGCGCGACACCGATATCCGAAACCGCGATCATCGGCGCGGCGGTTGGTGCAGCGCTCGCGGGCCAACGTCCGATCGCTGAGATCATGCTGATGAACTTCGTTGGCGTTTGCATGGACCAGATCGTCAACCATGCCGCGAAGCTGCGCTTTATGTCAGGCGGACAGACGCCTTGCCCGATCGTGATCCGCACTACCACCGGTGTAGGCGTGGGCTTTGGCGGACAGCACTCGGACATGCTCGAGGCATGGTTTGCGCACGTTGCGGGAATGCACGTCGTTACGCCAAGCAACGCTGCCGATGCGCGCGGGCTTATGCGTTCTGCCATCGATGCCAATGACCCGGTGGTCTTTATCGAGAATATCCTGTGTTATGGTCTAACGTCTGAAGACCCGGGCCCGGGGTATCGCGTACCATTGGGCAAAGCGGCCGTGGCCAAAGAGGGCACGGATATTTCGCTGATCACCTATGGCCGCACAGTGCTTGATGCGCTGGAAGTCGCGGGTGAACTGGAGAAGGAAGGCATCAGTGTAGAGGTTATCGATCTGCGCACCATCGCCCCCTATGATGAGGCAACGGTGCTTGCATCGGTCAACAAGACCGGCCGTGCGCTGACGCTACATGAAGCGGTTCGTCCGTTCGGGACCGGTGCGGAAATCGCCGCGAACATTCAGGAAAAATGCTGGGACAAGCTCAAAGGCCCTGTCCGCCGGATCGGCGGGACATTCTCCGCAGTGCCATTTGCGACGCATCTTGAGCAGGCATGGATTCCGCAGAAGAGCGACATCGTAAACCAGATCAAAGTGAGCGTAGGGAAAGCGTAGATGGCCGAAGAAATCCGCATTCCCAAGCTCGGCATGAGCGCGACCGAAGTCACTTTATCCGAATGGATGTTTGGCGATGGCGAAGCTGTGAGCAAGGGTGACGTGATCTATACCGCCGAAACCGACAAGACGACGGTGGAGATCGAAGCGCAGGCTTCGGGCGTGATCCGTCCGACCGGCGAAGAAGGCGTCAAATACAAGGTCGGCGATGTAATTGGCACCATTGAGTAGGGCTGGTGGCTAGTCCTCGCGAGATACAGGCAGCTGTCTATGCCGCCGCTGGTGCGCGCGACTGGCACAAGGTGGAGTCGCTGCTCCATCCCGATTTCGTGCTCTACGAAGCTGATTGTCTGCCGTTTGCGGGCGAGTGGCACGGCAAGGACGCGCTACAACGTTGTGCCGCCGCGATGTATGGCACCTGGGCAGAGGCCAAAGTCGACATTCATGACATCACCGGCGGCGACACCCATGCGGTTACGGTTCTAACGCTGACCATGACGCCCAAGGGTGGAGGCGAGACGTTCAGCCAGACCGTGTGCGAGATGGGTGAGTTCGAAGGCGGACTGATGAAGAGTCTCAAGATTCATTATTTTGACGCAGACGAAGTCGCGCGGAAAGCAGCAAGCTGATGACAATCGAAAAGGTTTGCGTGCTTGGCGCGCCTGCTGATCAGGGGCAGCCACTGGTGGCTGAACTGCTGGGCGCGGGGTTCGCAGTGACAGCCGGTGTGCGGCGCGAAGATGCGATGAAGGACACGCCGTGGCCTGACTTGCCGACAGTGCACGCGGACATCACCGATGCGGATGCCATGGCAACGGCGTTCGCGGGTCAGGATGCTGCGGCTTTCCACCTGCCGTTCGAGTTTGACCGCGAAAAGGCCGCGCATTTCGGCAAATGCATTGCCGAGGGAGCGAAGCGAGCCGGCCTGAAGAAGATTGTGTTCAACACCGCTTGCTATGTCGCTGATCACGATCTGGACCTGTCAGCGCATGACGGGCGGCGCGATATCGAGCGCGCGTTGGAAGAAACCGGTATCCCCTGTGTCTTCATTGAACCGACTGTGTTCATGGACAATCAGTACCGCATCTGGACCCGGCCCTTGATCATGCGTGACGGGATCTTTGCCTATCCTGCCAAGCCTGACTTGCTGATCAATTGGGTGTGCCTTGAGGATGTAGCTCAAGCGATGCGCCGAGCGCTGCAAACCGATGCTGCTGACGGGAAGCATGTTCCCATAGGCGGCCCGGAAGCGCTGACCGGCGATCAGGTTGCCGCCAATCTCACCGAAGCAATCGGCAAGCCGGTGCGTTTCCAGAGCCTGGAGCCCGAAGAGTTTGCATCGCGGATGAGCGAACTCGTCACTGGATCGCGCGAAGTGCAGCCGCTGTCGATCTATGACGGGATGGCGAAGTTTTACGCCTTCTATAACAACCAGCCTGTCTCACCGCTTTTGGTCGATCCGCAAGATGCGCGCGACCTGTTGGGTATGGAGCACACCTCGCATCTGGACTGGGCTAGGTCGAAAGACTGGATGGAGGGGCTGGGTTAGAGCCCGCTCATGACAACCGCTCAATCTTCTTCTTTGAGCGTTTTGAGATAGGCGAGCAGGTTGGCGATATCGTCATCCTCGAATACGAAGACAGGCATCTCCATTGAGTGCCCTACCTGAACTCCACGCTCGAACGATGCCTCTACTGCCCAATCCGGCAAACGGTTGGCGGCACGGCGAAGGCTGGGAGCGTTCGGGTTGGGCGAAACTCCGTCTTCCAGCGCATGGCAGCTAGCGCAGTTCGCTTCAGCAAAGGCCCTGCCTTTAGCCTCACTTTCCGAAAGAGTGTTCGCATCGCGATCCGTCGCGCAAGCCGCGATGAGGAGCGGCGTTGCAAGGATGAATAAGCGTTTGAGAAGCATATGGCCTCCTTTCCAATCGGCGCAATGTACCCCGGCGACGCGGCCAAATACAAGCTAGCCCGAAGCGCCGGTGTCGTTGACGCTACCCGCCCGTTTTTTTGGTCGGCGCGAGCAGGCGGCAGAACCCAGCCTCCGATTGGCAATGGAAACGCCAAAGCTGCAGAATATGCTCGGATCAACCGAGAGAAATGTCTCAATCAATTGTTGGAGGCACCCCCCAGTCTTGCTCCAACGCTTCTCGAATCAATGCGATGTGCGTTCCGCCGATCCTTGAGGAAAGTTCAGCTTCCAACGCGATGAAAATCTCGCCCGCAACGCCGATGATTCTATGACCCGTCTCGGTCAAGTGTACCAATTTCGCGCTGGCACTCGCCGTCAAAAACTTGCTTCTCGGTTTGAATGTTATGAGCAAGACAGTCCGCGATGAAGGTGAGTTGTGGCTGACTGCCAAAACCAGTCTGAACGCGCTTGGTCTTTATGACGAACGCGGTGCTCCGAGCGATTGAACCCTTCTAGAGCGTCTGTCCGTCATCGAGCACAAAGTCCGTGCCCGTGATGAACTCCGCCGCGTCGGAGCATAGCATCAGCAGCGCTGCGTCCAGCCCCTCCTCACCCATAAGGCGTTTTCTGGGAAAGCGTGAGATCTGCTTCTTGCCCGGTTCAGTCTCGAACCAGTCGGCATTGATATCAGTCCGGATATAGCCCGGGGAGATCGTGTTCACGGAAATGCCGGTCCGCGCCCACTCGCGGGCCATGCTGCGCGCAGCCTGTATCACCCCGGCCTTGCTTGCCGAGTAGGCAACTAACCCGGGCGACGGTTCGAATGCGGTGATCGACGCTATCATAACGATCCGACCGTTTGGCACTTTGTTCGCGATCATCCGCTTGGCACCTTCGCGCGCAGTCAGGATCGCACCTTTCAGGTTTACGCTGAGAGTTCGCTCAATCTCTTCCTCAGGCATCGATATTGCCATGCCCGCGCCATCAATCCCGGCGTTGGCGACCACGGTGTCCACGGTAGTCCCGAATGATTGCTCGGCGGCATCGAAGCCGGTCACAATATCCGCCTCGCGCATGACATCCATTTGCACCGCACGTGCCCGATCACCGATTTCGTCAGCCAGTGATTGCAGGCGATCTGCTCTGCGCGCGCCCAAGGCGACATTCGCGCCAGAGCCAGCTAGTAGACGACCAAAGCGCGCACCGAGGCCAGACGATGCCCCAGTGACGAGCGCGGTTCGCCCGCTCAGATCAAAGGAAAAGCCGCCCACTTAAGCTGGCAAGTCGCCGTCGATGTACTTCTTCAACGTCGTCTGGAAGTGACGCACGCGGCTGTCCTGATATGCGCCCAGCTCCATCACACCATTGCCGGACGCCTTCATGCCGGTTTGCACATGCGGCAAGTTTGCCATGTCCTGGTCGAACACACCCGCCAGCGCTTCGCCCATCACATCCTTGGCCCAGGCGAACGGCTGATCCTCTGGTATGACCACTTTCTCGACAGCGCGCGGGCGTTTCTCTCCCTTGGGTGTCGGGAACAGCAGCCGGATTTCCATGATGCACCAGTCAGGCGTGTCACCTGGCAGCCAACGATAACAAAGCGTCGGCAGATAGCCGATCCACGGTGCGAAATTCGGGAAGATATTGTACGTAAAATTGTCGAGAATCTCAGAGTCCGACTTATCTGAATAGTCGTGCCCATATGCCTCAGTGAACCCAGCGCGGCTGGCTTCGGCAAGAACCTTTCGGGCGCGAAGTGGATCTTCCTCGGTGTCGTCGATTGTCTGATCGCTCGCGGCGTAGCGGCGGTTTGTATCTGCATCGGAACCGCCAGAGAATTCGGCCATCTTGTCGAGCACATATTGCTGCGTCTTGCCCTTCAAATGCGGGCTAAGAACCCCAGACGGGGTGATCGCGCGATTGAAGTGATCGCCGATCAAATCATAGCGGCTGTTCGCATCACCAAGAAAGGGCAGCAACTGAGGGTGCGTGGTGATCGAATGCCAGGCCTCCATGAAGGCTTCTGCCGTGGCCTTCCAGTTTGCTGGGATCTTCCGCGCCACCCACATTCCGGTGTAGCGATTTTCCATGTCGTAATTGTCATAGTGATCGGCGGCCGGGCCAAGCCAAGTCTTGAAGTCAGGAAGATCATTGTTTTCCGTGATCATGACAAAACCTTGCCAAAGCTCAACGCGCACCTCTGGCAGGCTCAAATCCTTGTCTTCAAGATGCTTGAAATCCCAGTCGCACGGGATTTCCTTCAGGCTGCCATCGGTTTTCCAGGTGAAGCCGTGAAACGGGCAGCGGAACTGCGTGGTGTTGCCGTCTTCTGTGCGCAATTTGCGTCCGCGGTGCAGGCAGACATTGTAGAACGCGCGTACACTGCCATCGCGTTGCCGCGTGATCAGGAAGCTCTTTTCATTGATCTCGAATACCACAGTATCGCCAGGCTCTGGCAATTCATCTTCGCGCGCCGCGAACAGCCAGACATTGGGCCATAGCTTTTCGCGTTCAAGCGCAGCAAATTCCTCACTGACATACGGCTCGATCGGCAAGGGATCGTTGGGCATGTCAATATTGGTTTCTTCGAAGAGATAATCTGGCGGAGTGCGTGTGTCCCCTTCCAGCATGTCGGTGTATGTCATGCCGGGGCAGCGATCCTGACGGGCAATGTCTTTTATCTCGTTCATGGTCTCCTGGCCTTTGTGCAGGCCATCTCCCTCGCAAATTACGCAGTGTCTTAT
>JABDKI010000150.1 GCA_013002295.1 Altererythrobacter sp. | reverse complement strand
GTGAAACCGGCAGGCAGCTGTGTGTGGCGGGGCGTTCGCTAGATCGCATTATCAGTGTCGCACAAGACAATGGTTACTTGCATGATTTTCCGGAGCCTATCGACTTTGACACCGCGATGAGCTTGCCGCGCGGAGAAGTGCTGATCATCGCAACCGGTGGGCAGGGCGAACCGCGCGCTGCGCTGGCAAGGGTGGCTGAAGGCAATCACCCGCTGGAGCTGGCGCCGGGTGACGTGATCCTGTTCTCCAGTCGGCAAATTCCAGGCAATGAGATCGCAATTGGACGGGTGATGAACCAACTGGCTGATCGCGGGATCGTCATGGTCACTGATCGCCAGAGCGCGATCCATGTATCTGGTCACCCCGGAAAGCCTGAACTTGAAGCGCTTTACGGTTGGCTCAAGCCCGAAATTCTGGTTCCGGTTCATGGTGAGATCAGACACATGCATGAGCAGGCGAGGCTTGGCCACGCCAAGGGCATATCCGCCAATATCGTGCAGAAGAACGGCGATATCGTGCGCCTTGCCCCGGGCTATCCCGGCAAGGTATCTGAAGTGCGGGCGGGGCGGCTTGTTCTGGATGGCGATATCATCGCGCCTGCGGATGGAGATGCGATCACCATGCGCCGCAGGATTGCGCGCGAAGGCGTGCTATTCGTTGTGCTCGATCAGCAACGCAACCCCACTATCGAAGCGGTTGGACTACCGCTCGAAGAGGACTTGGATGACTTCGTTGCGGAGGCGGTTTCGGACGTTAAAGAAGCGTTGAAGCGGCTACGCGGACATGCAGCCCGCGATCCGGGCGCAGTATACGAAGCCGCGCGACTGGCCGCTCGCCGTGCCGCGCAACGTTGGTCTGGCAAGAAGCCGCAAGTGCGGGTTATGATGCTAGGCGAAGACAAATGATGGACTGGACATCAATTCTGGCGATTTACGCGCTGTTCTGGGTGATGTCGGCCTTTGTGATGTTGCCTTTCGGTGTGAAGACCGATGACGAGGTAGGCAATGAAAAGGTGGCGGGACAAGCAGACAGCGCTCCAGTGAATTTTCAGCCGGGTAGGCATGCTCTGCGCGCAACCTTTGTTTCGGCCATTCTGACTGGTCTTTATATTCTCAATTACCAATATGGCTGGATTACAGCTCAGGACCTCAATTTCTTTCCAGAACCGCCTAGCCAAAACGGTGGGTAGATCAGTCCCTCAGCCGTTCGATTGATTGGGCGAGTGCTACATAGAGTTTGCCGATATCCGAACTCAACAGTGTGACCCCAAGAGCATTGCCATCGCGGGTTGAAAGCACATTGCGCAGCATGCTTTCAAAGTCATGGATATAGCGGCTTACATGCTCGCGAAAGTCATGATCAGCTTCGAAGAGCTCCATGACTTCACGTGCTTCTACATTGTTGACTAAGCGGACGGATTTTCTTGCAAAAATTCCGCGGTCACCTTTCAAATAAGCAGCCCAGGCTGTGTCGCTAACGTCTTGCGACAAGCCCTTGGCGATATCGATCGCGTTGGAATTGAGGCTTTCCGTGATCAACGCCATCCGTCGGGCAAAGTCATTATCGACCTGTTCGTGCGCTTCGTCGCGTGCGCGTGACACGCGTTCTTCCAGATTTCCTGCAAGTTCGTTCACCTTGACCAACTGGTCACGCAAATTGGCAGTCGTTGCTCGGGCCGTATCGTTCGCACGCACAGATGCCTCTTCCAGCCGTTCGACAGCGGCATCGCCTTCCGCGCGAAGGCTGCGTTCGATGGCAGCACTTGCTTTCACACCGATTTCCTCCGCGAGTGCTTCGAGCCGTTCGCCGGATCCGCTTTCGATTGCGGCAAACGCGCTCTGCGCTGCTTTTTCCAGCTTGGCGATGGCCGCTTGCAAATCTTCGTTCGCCCGAGAGGTCACGCGGTCGCTTTCTTCGCCCAACGCGCCGAGCGCGACCCGCAGGTTCGAAATACGGGTTAGGCTCTCGCTTGAAGTATCAGCAAGCCTGTCGCTCAATGCCGTGACTTGTTCATCAGCATGGCTCAAGCTCTCACTCGCGGCGATTACATAGTCAGAAAGTCCTGCGCTGCGTTCATGCGCGGCATCAACACTTTGTCGAAGTGATGCCGCTCGCTGCTCAATGCTACCGAGTTTGGCGCTCGCCCTGTCAACTGCTGCTGGCAAAGTATCTCTTGCTTCTCTTGCGCCCGATTGAAGGATTTCAAGCAACCGAACACCGGATTCGGTCAATTCTCCGATTGTCTGTCCACTTGCATTCAGGTCGCTGCGAAGCGACGAAACGTTATCGCCAAGCCCGGCAGTTCCGGCATCCAGAACAGCCTGAGTGGCTTCGGCTTGTTCCGCCATGGAAGCAAGCAGTGTGTTCAGTTCTTCGAGCTTGCCAGAGACATCGGTCCCATATGCGACCAGCCTTTCTAATCGCTGACTTTGTGCCTCGCTGCGCTCTGCCAGCATATCGTCGAGTTGGGTGAGTCGCTGAGCAAGTACTTCGCTCGCCTGAGCTTCGCGGGTCTCAAAACCGTGTTGCCTTCGGGCGATCTCTTCTTCGAAACGGGCATTTCGTGCAGCAATCCGGTCGTCGAAATCGGTAGCCTCAGCATGGAGCGCCTTAACGCGTTCACGCGAGGCATTGATCGCTTGTTGGTCCAATTGATCCAACCGCGCGACAACTTCGGAGATTTCCTCCTGAAACTCCGATTTTCTTGCCCGTAACTTGTCCAAAGCATCGTCTTGGGACTGCGCGAAATGGGATGTGACCTCCTCGCTGCCTTCGCGCAGAGTATCCAATCGCATTTGCAAATGTCCAATCTGCGCCGTTTCCTGATCAGCCAGTTCTTCAGCCATGCTGATGACCGATTGGCGCAGATCATCCGAGCGCTTGCGCATCGCAGCCAAGGCATCAACCTCGCGGCCCTCTAACTCGACGCGGAACGTGTCCGACTGCTCGTTCAGGCTCGCAAAGCGCGCCTCGGCGGCATTCTCAACGCTATCAAGCTGCGTCGTAAAGCCCGCCAATGTGGTCTCGATCTTACCAGAAAGCGCGCTCACCTGACGTTCGCTTGCCTTGCCAAATTCATTGAGACGTTCAAACCCTGAAATCAGGTGTTCCAATTGTTCATGCGCCGTTCGCCCGGCTTGCCCAACCTGATTGGATACATCACGAGCCGAATTGGCAATGACCGGAAGGTCATCGCGCAATTTCGACATATTTATCAGCGCAGTATCGCTGACACTTGCAATCGCGTCGACCTGAGCGCCATTGCTCTTGATGAGTGTCTGAAGCTCGCTTGCATGGGTTGAAATCCGTTCACTTGCGATCCTGCCGAGGGAATCAAGTTCGCGCGATTGGCTACCCAGAAATTCGCGAGCCAGAGACAGCTCTCTATTCACAGCCCCTAAACGCTCTTCCAGCGCCTGAGATTCCTGCCGCAGCATTTGCGCAGTGTCGCCAAAGCGCTGCGCTTCGCGTTGACTGTTGCGCATTGAAAGCAGCCAGAAGATCGAGATCAGTAGCATCGGTACGGCCCAACTGATGATCCAATCGATCCACTGCTGCGACATGCCACCCGTCAAGATGTCACTGCGGAACGTCCAGGCAAAGAAGCCTGTCCATGCAAGCATGGCAATGATCGCGGTCGTGGGGACTAACCGATCGATCCAGCGAGTACGTGGAGCGGTTTCGATCTCATCTTCTTCCGCAAGCCACTCATCTTCCGGCACGATGGGTTCCTCAGCCAAACCTTCAGCTGATTCCATTGGTGCTTCCTGCACCGGCTCTTGGCCTACGGCCTGAATTTGCCACTTTCCCGTCATTGGGGGAATCTAGCTGATTTTCAGAAAGGATAAACCCCGCTTTAACCCTTTCTCGGATATCTGCTGAATTATGGCTTATGAAAGCGGATCACTGGATGCGACCCTTGCAGCGGCAGCAGGGCAGGATATCGGGCTTTTAGCGGAACTGCGCACTGCGTTGGTCGAAAGCGCTGAAAAGCAGCTCGACTTGCTTCGGCGCTCGCGTTGCGACGGCAATTGGCAGATCGCAGCAATGCGTTTGAAAGGTCTTGCGGCCAGTTTCCACGCGGAAACGTTGTTTGACGCAGCGGAGGAAGCGTTGACCTGTGCGCCGGGCGATCCTGTAGTCACGCGAAGGATCGAAGCAGCCATTGCTGCGTTGCGCGGCCAAGACCTGACGCCATTCGGAATCGACCATTAATCTTCGTCGCGCGCTTGGCAGAGCAATGTTGTAGCGCTTAACAAAGGCTATCCAAACTGGGGGCCTTTCACATTGCGCACAGCACTGATTTCCTGTCTTGAGACACTGCCGGATGGCAAGCGGCGTGGGTTTGCCCGATTGGGCGGGCGTATGTTGTTGTCTTGGCAGATAGATATGGCGCGCGACCTAGGCTGCGAGCGATTTATCTGTTTGACCGATGCGAAACTGGAAGCATTCGAAGAGCTCCGGGATCAAATTCAGCAGTTTGGCGGAGAGTTTCACACAATTTCTGGACCATTGCCGTTGGTATCTCTGTTGTCTGCGGATCAGGAACTCATGGTTATCGCGGATGGATTGATTGCCGACAGGGCTCAGGTCGCTGCCTTGCTGGCGGGCCAGCGTGGCGTGCTGGCTTTGCCAGATACCGTAGGCATCGAGGCCGGGTTTGAGCGGATAGACGCGGACCATGCTTGGGGAGGGATTTTTGTTGCGCGTGGACAGATCGGCGAGCAACTCGCGCAGATGCCGGAAGACAGCGACACCGTTTCGCTTTTGCTGCGGCTAGCCCTGCAATCCGGAGTTAAACTGGTCCCGCTTGATGCGTCACACCTCGAAGCAGGCGATTGGCTTTTGCTGCGTGAAGGCTCAGAACTTGCGGAGCGAGAGCAATCGCTACTCGAAAGCAGCGCAGAACGGGTTTCGTGGTGGGAGCCAACCAAGGTGATTAGTCGAAGAATTGCGCGCTTCTTGGCACCCGATGAACTGGATCGCGGTCCAGTTATCTTTGGCGCGCTAAGCACCGTCAGTTTGGTAGCAGCCGCCGTTGCGACTTATCTGAACGCCGTGCCGTGGGCGTTGTTGTTAATAGCGCTTTCTATCTTTGCATCTGAATGCCGAAGCGGGATGCTTAGGTTGAAAACACTGCTTCGTGGTGCCGTGCCAAGATCCTCGCGTAAGTGGCTTGGATTGTTGGTTGATTTGCTTCTAGTTGGAGCACTTTCTTGGCCGTTCATGGTGGCCGAGGCTGTCACAGAGCTATTCCTGCCTGTTCTGGCCATCGGAATGTTGCGATTGGGCGAAACAGTTTGGAAAAAACCGTTGTCCCGCTTGTTAACTGACCGGGCAATTTTTGCGCTTGCCATGGCGGGAATG
>JABDKI010000143.1 GCA_013002295.1 Altererythrobacter sp. | reverse complement strand
GACAGCCAATGGTTACCCAGAACGACTTTGGTCCGGCACAATTCGAGCAATCATCGGTCGATGTTGCAAGTGATAATGGTGCCAGCAAGATGGCGACGATCCGATTGGTCGAGCCAGTTGACCTCTATAGTCTGGTTGACCGTTCGGTGAAGTATGGCTTCCTGTTTATCGGCTTCACATTCCTCGCCTTCCTGATGTTTGACATCATTGGCGGCGCGAAAGTCGCCAGCGCAGAATATCTCCTGAGTGGAGCTGGCCTGATCCTGTTCTTCGTTATGCTTCTCGCATTTGCAGAGATGATCGGGTTCGCTTTGGCATACATTGTGGCAAGCGGTGCGATTATCGGATTGCTGACGAGTTACAGCGCTGCAGTATTGAAGAGCTGGCGCCGCGCAAGCATGATCGGCGGCCTGCTCGTCGGGCTGTATGTCATGCTCTACGTGCTGCTGAACCTTGAAGGTCTATCGCTTGTGATCGGTTCGGTGATCCTGTTCTTCGCGCTGGCTGGGGTGATGTACACCACGCGCAACATCGACTGGAGCGATGTTGGCGGCGATAACGCTGAGACTAGCTACGCCTGATCAGCGCGACGCTGACAAAGATGGAAGGGCGGGGGTGTCAGCTACTCTCGCTCTTTCGCGTTTCGGTGTGCATTCAGTCGAACTGGAAATAGCGGTCGCAGACTGAATCGTCCGCGCTCTCTAACCCTGCACGCAACGCCTGCATCCGCTGCGCGCTGGTTCCATGGGTGAAACCTTCGGGGTTGATCCGCTGACCTGCATTGCGCTGCAGTGTGTCATCGCCGATCGAACTGGCCGCGCGCATCCCTTCTTCCAGATCGCCGCGTTCGATTAGCTGCCGGTTTTTGCCTGCCCACACACCGGCATAGCAATCCGCCTGCAACTCCATGCGAACCTGCAACTCGTTCGAACGGCGCGGGTTCTGCTGCTGCGCGCTGCGAACCTGCGACGCAAGGCCGGTCAGGTTCTGGATATGGTGGCCATATTCATGCGCAATCACATAAAGCCGCGCGAAGTCACCACCAGTGCCGGACATCCGCGCCAGCTGATCGTAGAAGCCGGTGTCAATATAAATGCCCATGTCTGCGGGGCAGTAGAACGGGCCAGCGGCCGAAGAGGCGCTGCCGCATCCCTGCGTCGCTACACGGCCACCGGTGAAAAGATCCAATGTCGGCTGTTCAAAACGGATCCCTGCGCGCTGAAATTCCGGCTCCCAGGTTTCGTTCAGTGATAGCAGCGCGTTGCAAGCCTCGGTCGCGTATGGCCCGCGCAAGCAAACCTGCTCTTCGCTCATAGATCCCTGCTGGGACGAGGCTGGCACATTCTGCTCGATACTTTGGACCGTTCCGATGGTTTGCATCGGGTCTAGACCGAAAGCGAAATAGGCGATGGCAGCGATCACAATGGTGCCGCAACCAAGCCCACCGGTGCGCCCACCTGGCATGCGGCCACTGCCGCTTGATCTGACTTTGATCTTGGACGTGTCGAACTTGCGTAGTCTCATCGAATCGGCCCCCTCCGCCTCTGAGATAGCAGTTTAACGCTGGACAGGCGCGCGCGTCACGGCAAAAGCTGTAGTCCGACTCACATCGTACAACAGGGGAAACTGATGTTCCTAAAGGGAAAACGCGCTCTGGTGACCGGATCCACCTCGGGAATCGGGCTTGCAATCGCGCGGGCCCTGACCGGCGAAGGCGCAGAAGTGATCCTGAATGGTTTCGGTGACAAGTCCGAGGTTGCGGCGCTGTGCGAAGAAATGGGTGCGACGCATTCGGCCGCCTATCTGCTCGACCCGGCCGAGATCGAGGCAATGATGGCGGGCGCGGGCGAAATCGACATCCTTGTCAACAATGCCGGAATGCAGCACGTCTCTCAGGTCGAGGACTTCCCGCAAGACAAATGGGACGCGATCATAGGGCTCAACCTAAGCGCTGTATTCCACACCACGCGTCACGCGGTGCCGGGCATGAAGGCAAAGGGTTGGGGCCGGATCATCAACACCGCCTCTGCGCATTCTAAAACAGCGTCACCCTTCAAGAGCGCATATAACGCGTCGAAACACGGTGTGGACGGTTTTACCAAGACCATCGCGCTGGAGTTGGCGCAGACCGGCGTGACTGCCAACTGCATCTCGCCTGGTTATGTCTGGACCCCGCTGATCGAGGGGCAGATCCCCGACACAATGAAGGCGCGCGGACTGAGCCGCGAAGAAGTGATCAACGATGTGCTGCTGGCGAAGCAACCGACGAAGAAATTTGTTCAACCGCATGAAATTGGCGCGTTGGCGGTGTTCCTTTGCCGTGAAGAGGCGGGCAATGTAACCGGTGCGAACTGGAGCATCGATGGCGGTTGGACCGCAGAATAACGGATTTGAGGCTTTGGGGGCCATAATGATCGAGAGAAGAACTTTAGCTGCCTTCGTAATGGCATTGGCCCTGTCGGCTTGTGCAAGCACTGGGCTGAAAGTTTCAGAATCAGAGTTCACCTCGCTCGAAAACCGCATCGATCAGCATATCACTGTGCTGGCCAGTGATGAGTTCGCAGGCCGCAGGCCCGGTACAATCGGCGAGACGAAAACGCTTAGCTACATGCGATCGGTGCTAGAGCCGGCAGGCTTTGTCTCAGGCACGAATGACCCGGCCAATCCATGGAACGCGCCAGTACTGTTGGCCAACATCAAAGGCGAAAGCGCCCTTGCGCAGTTCAAAATTGGCAGGCGCGTGATCCCGGTCGATCCCGACACGATTGCCGCTGCCACTGAAGCGCACCGAGCCTTGATGGAAGACGCCGATACCGTGTTCGTGGGTTACGCCGATGGAGACGTTGATGAGGCGCTTGTGAGCGGCCGTGTCGCGATCATGTTGAGCGATCCGGGGGAAAGCCCGGCACGCCGCGCGGCGCTGCGCGAAAAAGGCCCGGTTGCAGTCGTGACAGTGGTGGAGTCGGCAGAGAGCACCGCACAGATCCGCCAATTCCAGATGCGCGATCGATTGATTCTCGCGTCGCAAGCGGATGAGAATGTTTCTGTATTCTTGGCTCGCGAAGCCCTCGCGAGTGTCCTTGGTGAATCGCGATGGGCGGAATTGCTGGAGTTGGCCGATGCGAGCAAGGGGGCCAACGATTTTGCGCCGATACCGCTGAACGCCAAATTGACCCTCGACATTCGTACAGAGAGGCGTGAAGTGCCGTCGCGCAATTTCCTCGCCAAGCTGCCTGGAACAAACCCTGATGCTGGCGCAGTGTTGCTTCTGGGGCATTGGGATCATTTCGGTGAATGTGGGCCGGATGATGCTGAAGACCGGCTTTGCAATGGCGCGGTGGACAACGCCAGCGGGATTGGTCTGATGATGGAGCTTGGCAAGCGGCTGGCAGCTGGCGAGCCGATGGAGCGTGATCTCTACATCCTCGGCACGACTGCAGAGGAGTGGGGATTGTTAGGCGCGCAGGCGTTCGCAGATGAACCACCGATGCCGCTTGAGAATATCGTTGCGGCGTTCAATTTCGATACAGTGGCGATTTCGGCCAGAGGAAGCCCCGTTGGTTTCATCGGCGAGGGACGAACGCCGCTTGATGCGATCATCAAGGAAGCGATCAACGATACAGGGCGGGAGTTGGCGCCACGTGAACTGACAGAGCCATTCTTGCAGCGTCAGGACGGATGGGCATTGCTGCAGCGTGACGTGCCGTCGGTGCTGTTGTCCAATGCATTCGGTTCAGAGGAGAAACTGACCGAGTTCCTATCGGGCGATTATCATCAGGCGTCCGATAACCCGGGCAATATCGAACTCGGCGGAGCAGTGGATGACCTGCTTTTGCACGAGTTGTTGATCCGCCGGGTGTCCGATAGTTCGGTATATCCCTAGGTTTACCTTCAACCATAGAGATATCGAAGGCAAAAAAGGCCGCTGCTACCACTAGCGATTTGCACAAGGTGCGGTTACATGGGCCGCCACGAATCTGCAGACGACGAAAGTGGCGCATATGGATATCCCCCTCGGCTTGACCTTTGACGACGTGCTCTTGCGCCCGGCCGAAAGCGATATCTTGCCTTCAATGGCGAACACCGCGACGAAGCTGACGCGCGATATCTCGCTCAACATTCCGGTGATATCTTCCGCGATGGACACCGTGACAGAAGCGGACATGGCAATTGTCATGGCGCAGCTGGGCGGAATTGGTGTGCTGCACCGCAATCTCGACGTAGAACAGCAATGTGCCGCTGTCCGCACAGTTAAACGCTTCGAGAGCGGGATGGTCGTCAACCCGATCACGATCACACCGGATGCGACGTTGGGCGATGCGCAGGCATTGATGGACCTGCACCGGATCAGCGGGATTCCGGTCACCGATGCTGCGGGCAAGCTGGTTGGTATTCTGACAAATCGCGACGTGCGCTTTGCTGAAAACCCCATGCAGCCCGTGCGCGAATTGATGACAACGGACAATCTGGCCACGGTCCCGCTCGGGACCGGACAGGAGGAAGCCCGCCGACTGCTTCATCAACGCAGGATCGAAAAACTGCTGGTTGTCGATAATGATGGGCATTGCGTGGGCCTGATTACAGTCAAAGACATCGAGAAAGCCGTTACCTATCCCAATGCGACCAAGGATAGCGCAGGGCGTTTGCGCGTTGCGGCCGCCACAACGGTTGGTGATAAGGGCTTTGAGCGCACTGAAGCCCTGATCGATGCCGAAGTTGATGTCGTGGTGATCGACACTGCTCATGGCCATAACAAGGATGTCGCGCGCGCTGTTGAGCGCGCCAAGAAGTTATCGAACTCGGTTCAGGTTGTTGCAGGCAATGTCGCAACGGCAGAGGCCACCCGCGCGCTCGTCGACGCGGGCGCAGATGCAGTGAAGGTGGGCATTGGCCCCGGCTCAATATGTACTACCCGCGTGGTTGCTGGCGTCGGCGTGCCTCAACTGACCGCGGTTATGGAAAGCGCGGCGGAAGCGGCCAAGTCAGGCATACCAGTGATCGCCGATGGCGGTCTGCGTACATCGGGCGATGCGGCCAAGGCTCTGGCGGCGGGCGCTTCGACAGTTATGGTCGGGTCAATGCTGGCAGGAACGGCGGAAAGCCCCGGTGAGACCTTCCTTTATCAAGGGCGCAGCTACAAAGCCTATCGCGGCATGGGTAGTGTCGGCGCCATGGCGCGCGGCAGTGCGGATCGCTATTTCCAGGCAGACGTGTCTTCGCTGAAACTCGTGCCAGAGGGCATCGAGGGACAGGTGCCATTCAAAGGCCCGGCGGCCGACGTCATTCACCAGCTGGTTGGCGGCGTAAAGGCCGCAATGGGCTATACCGGATCGGCAACCATCGAAGACTTGCAGAAACGCGCGCAGTTCGTGCGGATCACAGGAGCCGGCCTCTCCGAGAGTCACGTTCATGATGTAGCGATCACCCGCGAAGCCCCGAACTATCCGACACGCTAGGCCCCTGACATGACCCCCGCAGCACGCGTGCAAGCGGCAATTGAGCTGCTCGATCAGATTATCGATGCAGCGAAGGCCAAAGGCGCGCCTGCCGATCGCCTGATCGCGAGTTACTTCAAACAGCGCCGTTATGCCGGATCGAAGGATCGCCGTGCTGTACGAGAGCTGGTATATGCCGCCGTGCGGGCTTGCGGGCCAATTCCCGAAAGCGGGCGGGCAGCGATGTTGCGACTGGCAGAGCAAGACGACACGATCACAGCTTTGTTCGATGGCTCGACACACGGAGCGGCGGCGATTGGAGCGGATGAAAAGCCTGCGTCGGGCGGAGTAGCGCCCGATTGGCTGACACAAGCTCTTACCGCGTCCGGGATTGATCAAAACGAAGCAGCTGCGTTGCTCGACCGAGCGCCGCTCGACATTCGCGTGAATACGCTCAAGGCAGATCGCGCAGGAATAGAGCTGCCGGAAATGGGCGAGCCGTTCGCTGCGCCGCAGGCTTTGCGTTTCCCAACAGGCACTTCAGTTGAGCAATGGCCCGCCTATCGTGATGGCCAGATCGAAGTGCAGGATCACGGCAGCCAGCTGGTATGTGAGGCGTTTGCGGCCAAGCCCGGCGAGACAGTAATTGATCTTTGTGCTGGTGCAGGGGGCAAGTCACTCGCACTGGCTGCGGCCATGCAAAACCAGGGCCGCTTGCTGGCGTGTGACACCAATCGCGGACGGTTGTCCCGTCTTGCTCCGCGTGCGGAACGTGCTGGCGCGGGGTTGATCCAAACCCTGTTGCTCAATCCTGATCGCGAACTGGAAATGCTAGCCGAGTGGCGCGGTGTTGCCGACGCGGTGTTAGTGGATGCGCCATGCTCAGGCACCGGTACATGGCGGCGCAATCCAGAGGCGCGTTGGCGCTTGGATGAAACCGAACTCGCTAAACTCTCAGCCCTACAAGACCGGTTGATCGATATTGCAGCAAAGCTGGTCAAACCGGGCGGAAGGATCGGGTTTGTCACCTGCTCTCTGCTAGATGCTGAGGGTAAGGACCGGATCGCTGCGGCGCTGGATAGGCATTCTCACCTCAAATCGATCGACATGGCACTCCCGTTGGGTCGCGCGCATGGGGCGGGCATTCGACTGTCTCCGCTGCATGATGGCACTGATGGCTTTTTTGTCGCCATGCTGCGCGCCGGGTGGTAGCCAGTAAGGCATCATGACTGACGCTTCAGTCCTAGAACCGCGAAACAGCTTTTCGCGCATTTCCCGGACGGCTCCCGCTTTTGCGGCGCTCCTTTTGGTTTTTACATTGTCCAACAGCGTTGCCAGTTTGAGCAAGCCGCCGCCTGATCCCCGTGCAGTTATGATGGTGGAGGAAGGTCAGCTGGCGTTGTCGCGCGGCGATACCAATTCTGCGATCGATGCGTTGGAGGCCGCTTTGGCACTCGATCCGGGCTTTGACGAGGCTTTCGTTGCGCTGGCTGATGCCACTCGGGCGCAAGGTCTGACGGGTAAGTCGATCGACTATTATCGCAGGGTTCTGGATAGTGACCCGCAGCACTTCGGAGCATTGGCAGGAGAGGGGCAAGCGCTTGCGCAAAAGGGTGCACTTGCGAAGGCGCAGCGTAATCTGGCTGCACTGCAAAGCTTGTGTGGCGCGAAATGCCCCGAAACAGTTGAGTTGATGGCGGCGATCGATGCCGGATCATCGGCCTCATTGGCGGCGGAAAACGCAGGGGCGGGGCCGGCGAGCAATTAGAAAGAAGGATAGAAGGATGCTGACTCTCCACCATCTCGAATATTCACAAAGTTTTCGAATTCTCTGGCTGCTCGAGGCATTGGGCGCAAAGTACGAGCTGAAATCGTACAGTCGCGATCCGGAAACCAATCTTGCACCTGATGATTACAAGGCCCTGTCCCCGCTTGGCACGGCTCCGGTGATCACTGACGGAGAGGTGGTGCTTGCTGAGAGCAATGCGATCATCGACTACATCTTGGATTCCTATCCTGAGAGCGAATTGAACCCCAGGGCAGGCCACAAAGACCGCGTAAGACACCTGTTCTGGTACCATTCCTCGCCCGGATCGCTGATGCCGTTGCAAAGTGTTGAGATGGTATTGGGCTTACTGGAAATGCGTTCGCCTTGGCCGATTAGCTCGCTTCTCAAAGCGGTGTTTGATCAGGTTCGGAAGATGTTTGTGAACCCGCGTATGGAGGCGTTGTTGGGTGAGATGGAAAAGGATCTTGGTGCCCAGCCATACTTTGGCGGAGACAATCTGACCGCCGCCGATATTACGCTGGTCTATCCGATGTATGCGGCGCGCGATAAAGGCGCGTTTGGCAACGGTTTCCCGAATATCAATGCGTGGTTTGACCGGATTGAGGCGTTGGAATCGTTCAAGTCTGCACGGGCCAAGGACAATCGTGAGCGAATTGCATTCCGCTTCGTAAACTAGATCAGATCGCCAAACTCGCGCACTAAGGCGCGATAGACATCGCGTTTGAACGGAACGATCAGATCCGGCAATTGCATAGGCTCAACCCATTGCCATTCTGCAAACTCGGGCGGGTTATGCGCCTCCAGATTGACATCATCGTCTGACCCGGAAAACCGGCCCAAGAACCAATGTTGTTCCTGGCCGCGATATTTCCCGCCCCACAGCTTTCCGATCAGCTCATCGGGCAGATCATAGCGCAATGGATCGCGTGTTTGTGCAATGATATCAACCAGATGTGCACCGATACCGGTCTCTTCATGAAGCTCGCGCAGCGCCGCTTCCCTTGTGTCTTCGCCTGGATCGATCCCGCCCTGCGGCATCTGCCATGCGCCCAGATGTTGCGAGTCGATCCGCTGTCCGACGAATACATGGCCATGTTTGTTTGCGAGCATGAATCCGGCGCATAGCCGGTAAGCGGCCGCGCTCATTCAGAAGCTCCGAGCATCAGTTTCATTGCCGCAATCATGCGCTCTGTATCGCCCTGATAGCTTGGCACCGCTTGACGCAAATTGGTGAAGCTGTGTGTGCCGCCACTCACTTCCAGATGGATGTGATCGACCCCAGCCGCGCTCAACGCCGCGCCATAGTCACGGCCCGAATCGCGGATCGGATCGAGGCTGGCCGTAACAAGGACGGTTGGCGGCGCCGTGCTATGATCGCCCAATATCGGTATCGCGCGTGAATCATTGCGGTCGGGCGCATATGCAGTGTCGAAGAATTCGACCGCACCCTTTGACAAGACGAAGCCGTCTGCAAATTCTTCCAGACTGGCTGAGCCCATTGCATCGCTGGCGAGCGGAAAGATTGGCACTTGCATGACGACAGGGACGTCAGCTGGCTTGGCCGCCAATTGCTGGCTGATCACGATGGTCGCATTGCCGCCCGCGCTGTCACCAATCGGGATCAGTCCGGTTGCCTTGCGCCCTAATGCCTCGGGCGAAGTCGCGATCCAGCGCGTGGCTGCCTCGCAATCGTCAATCGCCGCGGGGAAGGGATGCTCGGGAGCGCGGCGATAATCGACCGCGACCACTGGCAAATCCATCTGATGCGCAATCTCTGTGCAGAGGTTGTGATGCGTGTCCAGATCGCCAATGACAAACCCGCCGCCGTGATAGAACACGATGATCGGGCCGGGCTCGCGGCTGTCACGCGCATCATACAGGCGCAGGCCAATCTCGCTGTCCGGACCGGGACAGCTCAAATCTTTGACCACAGCCAGATCGCGGGGCGACGCATCCGCCATTCCATGCAGCGCGAGATAGCTAGCACGGGCTTCTTCCAGCGTCATTTCAGCAATTGGAACTCCGCCCATGGTTGCGAGTCCATCGAGGAAAGCTTTTACATCGGGGCGGATAAAAGGTGTCTCTTCGGCCATTCAATGCTCTTTCTTGCTGTGCTTTTTATCAGGTTAGAGGGGACAAACGCGCTTTTCCACTCGACATTTGTGCACATAGGAGAAAAACTTCATTGCGAGAGGAGAGGGCGGGGAATACTTGCCAGCTTCAATAGGGACTGCGCCGGATTTTTGGGCGCGTGACAAGGAACGCAGATGGCAACGCAAGCCGCTGAAAAGCCGCATTCAAATACTCAACAGCCTGACGCCGTTGTGGTCCGCTTTGCGGGCGATAGCGGCGACGGGATGCAGCTGACGGGTGGGCAGTTCACGCTTTCTACCGCGCTGGCGGGCAATGATTTGGCGACGTTCCCAGACTTTCCGGCGGAAATCCGCGCGCCGCAGGGCACGCTGTTCGGTGTCTCCGCCTTTCAGATCAACTTCGGCAGTCGGGAAATCAACACCGCGGGCGATGCGCCCGATGTGCTGGTTGCGATGAACCCGGCCGCGCTCAAAGTGAACCTGTCCGCATTGAAGCCGGGCGGGTTGATCATCGCCGACACCGGAGAGTTTACCAAGCGCAATCTCGACAAGGCGAAATACGATCAAAGTCCGATCGATGACGGCAGCCTGGCCAAATATGATGTGCTCGCCTTCGATATCAGCGCGCTGACCATCGA
>JABDKI010000135.1 GCA_013002295.1 Altererythrobacter sp. | reverse complement strand
AGAAGCGCGTTTTCCGCCACAATGATCTGGAACATCTGGAAGAGCTGCTTGCGACTGAAGATGCCGAAACACCCAAGCTGATCGCGTTTGAAAGCGTCTATTCGATGGACGGTGACATCGCGCCGATTCACGCAATTTGCGACCTCGCGGAAAAATACATCGCACTGACCTATATCGATGAAGTTCACGCAGTCGGCATGTATGGCGACCACGGCGGCGGTATTTCGGAACGCGATGAAGCTGCGCATCGGATCGACATTATCGAAGGCACGCTAGGCAAGGCATTCGGCGTGATGGGCGGCTATATCGCGGCCGACAAGAAGATTGTCGATTGTATCCGCAGCTATGCGCCCGGCTTCATATTCACTACTTCGCTCTCCCCGGTTCTGGCGGCAGGCGTGCTGGCAGCCGTGAAGCATCTGAAAGAAAGCTCGGAAGAGCGCGACGCACAGCAAATCAATGCCAACATGCTCAAAACGAAGTTCCGCGACGCCGGCCTGCCGGTTATGGACAGCGTCACACATATCGTTCCGGTGATGGTCGGCGATCCGGTTCGCGCCAAGAAGATCAGCGACATCTTGCTCGCCGAATACGGCGCCTATGTGCAGCCGATTAATTTCCCTACTGTACCGCGCGGGACAGAGCGGCTCCGCTTCACCCCCGGCCCCGCCCACACCGAAGCGATGATGGACGAGTTGACCAGAGCACTGGTGGAAATCTGGGACCGGCTGGAGCTGGAATTGCGCAAGGCAGCTTGAACAAGGCAACTCAATCGCGCATTCTCTCCCACTAGGGGAGAGATCATGGCGACACTGGCCGACAAAACTACACTCGATACCGGCGCGCTTGATGTGCGGCCAATGACACCGGCAATCGGTGCCGAGATTTTAAATGTTGACCTCGGTTCGGAAAACATTGGCGACAGCATTCCGTCAATCCGCGCGGCCCTGCTCAAACACGGTGTGATCTTCTTTCGCGATCAGGAATTGACTCAGGAACAACACATCGCCTTCGCGCGCCACTTCGGAGAATTGGAGGTTCATCCGGCCACGCCCAAGGATCAGCCCAATCCTGAGGTTCTGCGCATCGCGCATGGACCAAAGAGCCGAGGCCAGGAAAACAACTGGCATTCGGATGTGACGTGGCGCGAAGAGCCTTCTCTTGGCTCGATCCTACTGGCACGCGAAGTGCCGGATGTGGGTGGCGATACGCTGTTCGCCAATATGCACCTCGCCTATGAGCGTCTAAGCCAGCAGATGAAGCGGTTTTGTGAAGGCCTGACGGCTGTCCATGACATCAGCCGGGTATTTGCAAAACGATTGAACAAAACACCCGAAGAATTGCATGAAAAATATCCGCCGATGCGTCATCCGGTGATCCGAACGCATCCGGAAACCGGGGAGCGCGCGGTTTACGTCAACAATGGTTTCACCAGCCATATCGAAGGGCTTTCCAAAGAGGAAAGCGTGTGGCTGCTCGATCATCTCTACAAGACCGCATGGGATGTCGAAATCCAATGCCGGTTCCGCTGGCAGCCGGGATCAATCGCATTTTGGGATAATCGCGTGTGTCAGCACTTGGCTGTATCGGATTACTTTCCCGCTCGCCGCGTAATGGAGCGCGTGACAATTGCCGGAGACAAGCCTTTCTTCAAAACGTGAGCGGGCGGTTCCGTAACGTCCTTTGCGTTCCCCAATTCATGCGCTAGCACTCCCCTGAAAATTCAGGAGAGAGATGCGTGTACGGAAACCCCGATCAAAAATATGATGAAGTCGTTCTCGGGCGGCGCTCGATCCGCGGGTATCTGGACAAGCCAGTGCCGCAAGAGCTGATCGAGGAAGTGCTTGGCATGGCGATGCGTTCGCCCTCCTCGATGAACACGCAGCCCTATTACTTCCACGTCATCACCGGTGAGCCGCTAAACCGGATCCGCAAGGGCAATACCGAGCGCATTCTGGCAGGCAAACCGGACAGCCGCGAATTTCGCAAAGGCCACCCGTTCCAAGGCGTTCACAGAGACCGGCAGGTTGGCTGCGCGATTCAGCTGTTTGAAGCGATGGGCATCGAGCGGGATGACAAGGAAAAGCGGCAGGACTGGGTTCTACGCGGCTTCCGTCAGTTCGATGCGCCGGTGTGCGTCATCATCACCTATGACAAGGAATTGTCGGACGCGGACGACACCGTGTTCGATTGCGGAGCGGTGACAACGGCGCTGGCCAACGCGGCATGGTCTCGCGGACTAGGCTGTGTGATTAACTCGCAAGGCATCATGCAATCACCCGTCGTGCGCGAACATGCCAGTATCCCTGACGATCAGGTGATCATGAAAGCGGTCGCGATGGGCTGGCCCGATGCGGACTTCCCGGCAAATCCGGTCAAAATCGTCCGCCGCGAAGTGAACGAGGCGGCTAGATTCGTCGGTTTCGACTAGCCGTCAGGCACACGGCGCTATGCCTTCGTCTCGCATGAAATATGCGTGAGGAAGTGGCGATCGCCATTGCTCCACACACGGTAGTCAATCATCCGACCGAAGCGATCACCCAACAATTTTTCGCATGCATCAGTCGCGAATGCCTGATTGGTGTTGTAATTGTTCTCCAGAGAGCCCGGATGCTCGGTCGGCGAGAAATGCAGCACGACTACCTGCTTGCCCGCCGTCTGTTTCAAAGCGTCAAGCTCCTGTTGCAAGGCGTTGAGCCGTGTGATTACAGGATCGGGCTTCGCCGATTGGAAATCGCGTGACGGCGTTGTCTGAGTGTTTGTAGTCACTGCCCTTGATTGCGATAGGGCCGGACTTGCAACCACAACTGCCAACACAGCTGCTGACGCTAAAATCATCTTCATGGACCATCTCCCACATGCTGAATGCACGAGACAATCGGCGGCTGTTGGATTTTCGTCAAGGCCAAGGGCAGATTGCCCAGGACTGGCCAATCAGCGCAAATTCACCACATTGCCCGCATCTGGCCGCACGCGATCACCGCGATAGAGGCTCATCATCGGCTCATCCGCCACGACAACCTGTTCTGCATTGCCAAAGCCGTTGAAGCCGGTCTTCATCGCCGCGCCATAAGCGCCCAGCATGCCGATTTCGATGTAATCGCCGGCCTGAATGTCGCTGGGTAGCGCAAACGGCCCTTGCATGTAGTCTGCGTCATCGCAGGTGGGACCATAAAAGGCGAAATCCATCTCCGGATCGCGCAGATCGTCTTCGAGCGCTGCGACAGGGAAGCGCCAGTCGACATGCGCTGCATCATATAGCGCACCATAAGCGCCATCATTGATGTAGAGCTCTTCGCCGCGGCGTTTTTCCACCTTCACGATCATGCTGGAGTATTCAGCGCACAGCGCACGGCCCGGCTCGCACCACAATTCTGCATTGTAGGCCACTGGCAGCGATTCAAAGTGTTTTGCAATCATCGCAAAATAATCTTCCAGCGGCGGCGGCTCTAGCCCCGGATACGAGCTCGGAAAGCCTCCACCCACGTCGATCATGTCGATAACGACCGAAGCTTCGGCAATCGCGGCGCGGGTACGGTCGAGCGCCTGAACAAATGCAAACGGGCTCATCGCCTGGCTGCCGACGTGAAAACACACGCCCAACCAGTCACAATGTTGGCGGGTCTGCTGCAGCAATTCTGGCGCCTCGATCAGGTCGCAACCGAACTTGCTGGCCAGCGAGAGCTCGGAAAATTCGCTTGAAACACGCAGACGCACGCACAGGCGCAAATCGTTGGCCGGTTCGCCCGTTTCGGGATTGCTGCAAGCCTTGATGATCTTGTCGAGCTCTTCTGCGCTATCCAGACTGAATGTCTTCACGTCATGCTGAAAATAGGCTTCGCGGATCGCGCTGGGCGTCTTGATCGGGTGCATGAAGCACAGCACGGCGTCGGGCAGTGTTTCGCGCACCAAACGTACTTCAGCAATCGATGCCACGTCATAGTGCGTCACGCCCGCATCCCACAGCACGCGCAGCAGATCAGGCGAAGGATTGGCCTTCACCGCGTAAAGCGACTTGCCCGGAAACTTGTCCAGGAAGAACCGTGCCGCGCGTTGCGCAGCTTGCGGGCGATTGAGGATTACAGGTTCGTCGGGCGCAAGAGCGCTGACTACAGCCTTGGCGTTGGGATAAATGTGCAACTCAAGGGACCCCCTAAAGGTTCAGTGTTCGACCAAACGGTTATGAGCCTGCCTTGCGGATGTCCCTTGGGGCAGAAGAAGCGCGCATATAGGCGAGATACGCGGATTCGCAAGCAAAATCGCGTCAATCGCGGGTCAACTCAATCGGTTGCGGAATTCCTCGTAACCGAATGACTTGACCAGTTCCAACTGGTCGATTTCACTATCCCAAAGGTAAATGCTGGGCAGCTGAACTCCGTTGAACGTGTTGGTCTTCACCATCGAATAATGCGCTTGGTCGAGAAACGCGAAACGTGCACCGGGTTCTGCGGGCACAGGCAAGCAATAATCGCCAATCACATCGCCCGCGAGGCAAGACGGGCCGCCCAAACGGATCGGGACCTGTTCCTCGCCTGTGATTTCTCCCAGCATTGCAGGGCGGTACGGTGCCTCTATCACGTCAGGCATATGGCACGTGGCGGAAACATCGGTGATGCCTACCGGCATGCCGTTCCACTGCACATCCAGCAGCGTACCAATAAGGATACCGGCGTCCAGCGCGACCGCTTCGCCCGGTTCGATGATAATTTCCGCGCCAGTGTCCGCCTTGGCATCGCGCAGGAACTGGATCAGCTCGTCTCGCTGGTAATCAGCGCGGGTGATATGGTGCCCGCCGCCCATATTGATCCATTTGAGCTGGCCGAAATAGGGCTCGAGCGCGTCAAACACCGCGTCCCATGTGCGCTTCAATGGCTCCAGATCCTGCTCGCACAGATTGTGGAAGTGAATGCCGTCCACACCCTCCAGATGCTCTTCGGTCAGCTGGTCGAGCGGGAAGCCCAATCGCGAACCGGGGCTGGATGGATCGTACTTCGCCACTTCGCCGGTCGGGACCAAAGGATTGATCCGCAGGCCAACGTCAAAGTCCTGCCCCCCTGCCCGCGCCGCATCAAGGATCAGCGATGCACGCCGCATCTGGTCAGGCGAATTGAAGATCACGTGATCGGAAAGTCGGCAGATTTCCTCGAGCTCTTCCGGCTTGTACGCCGCGCAATAGGTCGCGATTTCGCCGTCGTAGAACTCACTGGCAAGCCGCGCTTCCCACAAACCCGATGTGCACACACCATCCAGATATTCGCCGATGATATGCGCGGTCGACCACATGCTGAACGCCTTGAGCGCGGCCAGCACCTTGATGTCCGCTGCATCGCGAATGTCCGCCAGCACTTGGCAATTGGCGCGCAGCTTCGCCGCGTCCACAACGAACGCGGGGCTTTCTACGCGGTTCAAGTCAAATTGGGCGAACGCGCCCGGATCTCCGGCTTTCGTTTCCATCGCTAATCCGCTCAATCATCAATCCCGGCATGCGCAGAGAGGCTTTTGAGCACTTTCTCCATCGCAGCCGGGTCCAGTTTGTAAAACACCCAGTTCTTGACTGGCTTGGAGGTAACCAGCCCGGCTTCTGCCAGCGTATGCATATGGTTGGTCACCGTGGGTTGCGCCAGCCCCAGCTTGTCCACGATGTTGGCCAGACACACTCCGTCTTCGACAAGGTCACCATCAACCTGCGGAGGAAAGTTTTCACGCGGGTGCGCCAACCAATCGATTATCTTCAATCGATTGGGGTTCGCCAGCGCCTTCAGAGCAGCGACCGTTGACGGATCGAAATCATTCATATAGCAAAACTTCTATATAGTTATTTCCCGATATAGAAAGTGTTTGCATGACCACCCCCAATTCGGTTGCCATTGATGTAGCGCGCCGAGCGAGCGATGCCACCCTTGAATTTCTTGCTTCGCTGCCAGAGCGCCCCGTTGCGATGCACGGCGCGCATGACTGGGCGAGCGTGCATCTGGGCGTGACATTACCCGAATCCCAGGGAGAAGCACTGGATACGCTGGAACGCTTAATCTCTGCATCCGAAAAATCAGTGGTCGCCAGCGCAGGCGGGCGCTTTTTCGGCATGGTCGTTGGTAGCAGCTTGCCCGCGGCGGTTGGCGCGCGGATATTGAATGCCGGATGGGATCAACTCGCCACTTCCGATGAAACAAGCCCGCGTGCTGCCTGATGCGGTGCCCGAAGTTGATCACCGCACAATCGTGGTATTGCAGGCAGGCTGCGTGAACACCGGCGCAAGCGACCGGTTCAATGCGACTGCCGATCACGTCGAAGGCACCGGCGCGTGGTTGCATATTGATGGCGCATTCGGCCTGTAGGCCGCCGCAAGCCCAAAACTGCGCCATCTGGTCGATGGTGCCGAGCGGGCGGATAGCTGGGCGATCGATGCGCATAAATGGCTCAACACGCCCTATGATTGCGGCATGGCGGTGTGCGCGCATCCAGAGGAGGTTAAGAACCTGCTCGCTTTCGACGCCCCTTATGTGCCGAACATCAGCGGCCTTCCTCAGAAGGACATGGTTCTGGAGTTGTCACGCGCGGCACGCGGGATCGAAGTCTGGGCGCCGCTCCACAGCCTAGAGCGGAAAGGCACCGCCGAACTGATTGAGCGTTGCTGTGAGCATGCACAAACATTTGCGCAGGGCCTGGAAGCTCAAGGCTTCACTATCCTCAATGAGGTCGTGCAAAATCAGGTGGTCGCGACCATCGATGGCCACGAAGAGCATATGGTTGCGCTTGCAAAACACGTCCAGATAAGCGGCGAATGCTGGTTCGGCAACACCGTGTGGCAAGGCCGCAAGGCGATCCGTATCAGCGTGTCCAATTGGCAAACCAATGGCGACGACGTGCGCCGCTCATTAGCTGCAATTGAGAGCGCTGTGCGAGAGCTTGCGCTGGTCTAGAAATCAACCGGCCTATCAAGCTCCTCAACAGTCCAAGGCAGTCCATGCGCATTGAGCATATCCATGAACGGATCGGGGTCCATTTCTTCCATATTGAAGACCCCGTCACCGCTCCAAACGCCCTGCACCATCATGGCGGACCCGATCATGGCGGGGACGCCAGTGGTGTAGCTGACCGCCTGATTGCCGGTTTCCTCATAGGCTGCTTCGTGGCCGCAGATATTCTTGATATAGAACGTCTTTTCACCCGAACCGTCCAGAGCATCTCCAGTCGCAATACAGCCGATATTGGTGTTGCCCTTCGTCGTCTCGCCCAGTGTCTCCGGCTTGGGCAGCACAGCTGCAAGGAATTGCAGCGGGATGATTTCCTTGCCTTGATACTTTACCGGATCGATGCGTGTCATGCCGACATTCTGCAGCACGGTCAGATGCGTGATGTAGGCATCACCAAACGTCATCCAGAAGCGCGCACGTTCAATCTCGGGATTGAATTTCGCCAGGCTTTCCAATTCCTCGTGATACATCAGATAGGCATTCTTCGGCCCGACCGCTTCGAAATCGAATTCGGTCTTCACTTGCATCGCGGGGGTTTCCACCCACTCGCCATTCTCCCAGTGGCGCGCAGGCGCAGTCACTTCACGAATGTTGATTTCCGGATTGAAGTTGGTGGCGAAATGTTGGCCGTGATCGCCGCCATTGCAGTCAAGAATATCAAGGGTGCGTATGGTCTTCAGCTTGTGCTTCTTAAGCCACATGGTGAACACGCTGGTCACGCCCGGATCGAAACCACTGCCCAACAGCGCCATCAGCCCTGCGTCCTTGAAGCGGTCGTGGTAGGCCCACTGCCACTTATACTCGAACTTGGCCTCATCCTTCGGCTCGTAATTGGCTGTGTCGAGATAATTCACGCCTACTTCCAGGCAGGCATCCATTATCGGCAGATCCTGATACGGCAGCGCCAGATTAACGACGAGAGAAGGCTGAATCTTGCGGATAAGGTTGACCATCGCTGGCACTTCTTCCGCGTCAATCTCGTATGTCGTCACGTCTTGTCCGGTGCGCGCCTTTACGC
>JABDKI010000124.1 GCA_013002295.1 Altererythrobacter sp. | reverse complement strand
ATTGGGGGGTGAATGGTGCCACGAGAGAGAATTGAACTCTCGGCCTCACCCTTACCAAGGGTGCGCTCTACCACTGAGCTACCGCGGCGCCTGTTCAAGACGCGCGCCTATTGTCTCGTGCGCGCCCATTGTCAAGCCATGCTTGATGTCCGCATCACTTAGATGCAATGCGTTTCGTATGAGTGAAGATGCAGACAAGAATATGTCGCGTGAGGAGCGATTGGCAGAAAAATTGCGCGAGAACCTGCGCCGCCGGAAGGCACAGGCGCGTAAAATGACCGAATCACGCGGGGAAACGCTTCCCAAAGACGCACAGAGAAGCTAACGAAATGCGCTCTTATTTGTAGGGTGCCAAGCCACCCTCGCCCTCCACCCTTCCGCCCGGAGCCTACCGGGGGACAATCCGGGTGGAAAGGTGGAGGGAGCGGGTGGCCCGGACCGCCGGAGATACAATGCCCAAGCTCATCCTTGTTCGCCATGGCCAAAGCCAGTGGAACCTTGAAAACCGTTTTACCGGTTGGTGGGATGTTGACCTGACCGAGCAAGGCATTGCCGAGGCAAAGGCCGCCGGCGCATTGATGAAGGAAAAGGGCGTATTCCCGAACACCTGCTTCACTTCGGTTCAGACCCGCGCGATCAAGACCCTCAACCTGGCACTGGAAGAAATGGGTCGGCTTTGGTTGCCGATCACGAAAGATTGGCGCCTTAACGAGCGTCATTATGGCGGGCTGACCGGGCTGAACAAGCAGGAAACGCGCGAAAAGCATGGTGACGAACAGGTCCATATCTGGCGCCGCAGCTTTGACGTGCCGCCGCCACCGATGGAACCAGGCAGCAAATTCGATCCGGGCAATGATCCGCGCTATGAAGGTATCGACGTACCTTACACTGAAAGCCTGAAGCTAACTATCGAGCGGGTTCTGCCCTATTGGGAAAGCGATATCCTGCCCATCCTCGCAAGCGGCCAGACTGTAATCATCTCCGCACACGGCAACAGTTTGCGTGCGATGGTGAAGCATCTCTCGCAAATTTCGGATGAGGACATCACCGGACTGGAGATTCCCACCGGCCAGCCGATCATCTATGACTTTGACGACAATATGGTGCCGGGCGAGCGGTACTATCTGAAAGATAGCTGAGAAAAGCGAGACGTATGATGGGGGGCAAGGTCGCAATCGTTATGGGCAGCCAGTCAGACTGGCCGACCATGAAGCGCGCCGCAGAAGTGCTGGAAGAGCTTGAAGTCGAGCACGAAGCACGCATCGTTTCCGCACATCGCACACCTGACCGGATGAGCGCATTTGCTAAGGGCGCAGAAGGTGAAGGCTTTGATGTCATCATCGCCGGCGCAGGCGGCGCCGCGCATTTGCCCGGCATGATCGCGGCGATGACACACTTGCCAGTGCTGGGTGTCCCGGTGCAGTCCAAGGCCTTGAGCGGGCAGGATAGCTTGCTCTCGATCGTACAAATGCCAGCCGGCATCCCTGTCGGCACGCTCGCGATTGGCGAAGCGGGCGCAACCAACGCCGGGCTGATGGCAGCAGCGATCCTCGCCCTGCAAGACGAAGACTTGTCGGAGCGCCTGCAGGATTGGCGCGCAGCGCGAAGCGCGGCGGTGGCGGAGCGTCCGACGGACTGATGCCAAGTGCGACAATGATCAGGCCCGGCGGCACTATCGGCATCTTGGGCGGCGGCCAGCTGGGCCGGATGATGGCTATGTCAGCCGCACAGTTGGGCTACCGCGTGATCGGCTATTCCCCGCCGGGGGACAATGTCGCAGCCGAAGTGTGCAGCGACTTCTTCGAGAAAGGCTGGGGCGATAAAGAGGCCCTCGCCGCATTCGCATCGAAATGCGACGTAGTGACCTGGGAATTCGAGAACGTGCCGCTGAGTGCAGTCGCGATGATCCCGGACAATTTGCTCAGGCCCCATCCGCGTGCGCTGGAAACAGCGCAGGACCGCTTGAAGGAGAAGCGCTTCGTCGAGGGGCTGGGCGGAAAACCTGCTCCCTATATGGCAGTCGATTCCGAAGCTGATCTTGCCGCCGCTGCCGAGCGTGTCGGCACTCCAGGGATCCTGAAGACCGCGCGCGATGGCTATGATGGTAAGGGCCAGTGGCGCATTGCCTCGGCGCGCGATGTCGACAGCTTTCGCTTTCCCGGGCGCCCATGCGTCTACGAAGGCATGGTAGAATTCGAAGCGGAATTTTCCGTGATCCTTGTGCGCGCTGCTGACGGCGAAGTACGCTTTTGGGATTCGACCGCAAATGTGCATTCTGGTGGCATGCTGGAAACCTCGACTCTGCCCGCTGGAAGCGCGGTGGAGGCGCAAGTCGGCACGGCGCGCGAGATCGCCCGCCAGACCGCCGAGGCGCTGAACTATATCGGCGTATTGACGCTGGAGTTCTTCGCCACGGAATCAGGCCCGGTGTTCAACGAAATGGCACCGCGGGTGCACAATTCAGGCCATTGGAGCATCGAAGGCGCCGCCACCAGCCAGTTCGAAAACCACATTCGCGCGATCTGCGGATTGCCCTTGGGCTCAACCGAAACACGGTTCGCCAATATCGAGATGCGCAATATCGTGGGCGAAGATGCGCTCACCGCCTATGATATCCTGAGCGAGGATACCGAGGCGCACTTGCATCTCTATGGCAAAGCCGAGGCGCGCGAAGGGCGCAAGATGGGCCATGTGACTCGTGTGAGCGGTTCGCGAGGCTGAGCCGTGGAAGAAGGGCTGTTCCTGATCTATGCGCGCGCCGCAAACGGCACGATTGGCAAGGACAACACGCTGCCCTGGCACCTGCCCGCTGACCTAAAGCGCTTCAAGGCGCTGACAATGAACAAACCGATGATCATGGGCCGCAAAACGTTTG
>JABDKI010000105.1 GCA_013002295.1 Altererythrobacter sp. | reverse complement strand
GCATGCGCGCCGCGGGTGTGCCGGGGCGGGGTGAAAAAGGGAAAATGTGCCCGTGTACGATGTCGCATTCACGGATGATGGAAAGGTTCGCCTGATGGTGTTCTTCGGTTTCGGTCGGGAATCCGGCAATCAGGTCCGCGCCAATCGCGATATCATGGCGGCGCGCCTTAAGCCTTTTGACCAGCTCGACTGCGTCATTCCGCAAATGGCGCCTCTTCATGCGCTTGAGGATCAGGTCATGCCCATGCTGCAGCGAGAGATGGAGATGGGGCATCAAACGACGCTCGCTGGCGAATAGCTCGAACAGTCGCTCGTCAATCTCGATCCCGTCGAGTGAGGACATGCGCAAGCGTTGTAGCTCTGGAAAAGCATCCAGAATCTCTCCCACCATTGCACCGAGCGGCGGCCTATCGGGCAGGTCATGGCCCCAGCTTGTCACATCGACACCGGTCAGTACGACCTCCTGCGCGCCAAGCGACAGATGCTGCTCAACCTCACGTTTGACCGCATCCACGGTCATGGACCGGCTTTGCCCGCGCCCTTGCGGAATTACGCAAAAGGTACAGGCGTGGTCGCATCCGTTCTGGATCGCGATAAAGGCGCGCGTGCGGGTCGGCGGCAGAGGAGCTACCTCCATCGGCACATTCCATGCGCGCGGATCAAGCTTCGCCTCATTGGCAATCAGCCCGTCTACCTCGGGCATATCTGCGATCTGCTCACGTTCGATATCTGCCGCGCAACCGGTCACCAACAGCCGCGCATCGGGCCGCGCACGCCGCGCCTTGCGAATGGCCTGGCGCGTCTGACGGACCGCTTCGGAAGTTACCGCACAGCTGTTGATGACCACCAGATTGTCTTCGCCGGAAAGCATACCGCGCATGCGTTCGCTCTCGGCAAGATTCAGGCGGCAGCCCAATGTGATCAGCTCTGGCCCGCTCATCATTCGCCGCCCGCGTAGTCCGACCATTCAAAGCTGCCCTGAAAGCTTTCGGTGGCGGGGCCGCTCATCAGGATACGGTTTGTGTCGGTCCAAGTAATCTCGAGAGCTCCGCCAGGCAGTTCAACCTCAACGGTTCGATCTACTAATCCACGCCGCATGGCACCCACGGCCGTCGCGCAAGCGCCTGTACCGCATGCTCGCGTCAAGCCAGCCCCGCGTTCCCACAGGTTTAGCTTGATCCGATTTTTGGATTGCACCGTGGCGACATTTACGTTGACCCGTTCGGGGAACACAGGATCATGTTCGATCTCAGGGCCGATATTGCCAAGGTCGATCGCATCCGTATCGCCGACAAAGAAGATCACATGCGGATTGCCAACATTGACAGCGATAGGGTTGCGTAACGGACCCCAACTGACCGGCATGGACGCTGTATCCATCGCGTAGTCGAGAGGTATCGATTGCCAATCGAAGCGAGGCTCACCCATATCGACGGTTGCGCCGCCATCAGTTGGTTCCAGCGATATGACGCCGCCATCAGTCAAAACCTTCGCCGGTATACCGTGCAACAGCGCCACGGCACGGGTGGCATTGCCGCAGGCTTCCACTTCGCCGCCATCTGAGTTGAATATCCGCATACGGAAGTCCGCGTCAGGCTCAGCACAGTTCTCCAGCAGTATGAGCTGATCGCAGCCAATCCCCTTGCGGCGATCCGCGATCGCAGCGGCGGTGACGCCATCCAAGGCAGGCATTGCGTCTTTGCGACCATCAAGGATCACAAAGTCATTTCCGAGCCCGTGCATCTTGGTAAAATCAACTCGCATAGCGCCACGCGCTCTATGCGGCGGGCGGGTCCGCGTCCAGTATTTGTCGCGTAGAGTGCGCCTTATGCGCGGCGTTGCTCTTGCGTTACCTCAGCCTCGTCAGCGACCTCAGCTTCGGCTTTGGTTGCAGCCGGAGCTGCTTTTGCGAGCTTCCCATTTTCTGACAGACGTTGGAGCACCTGGGTTGCATCCTCTGGACGGCCATAGTGATATCCTTGACCCTTCAGTTCGCCCATTTCGCGCAGTTGATCGAGAATTTCTTCGTTCTCGATACCTTCCGCCGTGATCGGCATTTGCAACCCATCGCCGAGTGAGATGATCGCGTCCACGATCTTGCTGTTGTCCTTATTACGAAGCTCGCTGACAAAGCTGCGATCAATCTTGATCCGGTCAAACGGCAAGGTGCGCAATTGCGAAAGGCTGGAGTATCCGGTGCCGAAATCATCAAGGCTGACTTGAACACCTTGATTGCGCAAGCTGGCGATCATTGATTTCACCAGTCCCAAATTCTCATGCAAACAGGTTTCAGTGACCTCGATTTCCAAGCGGTGCGCAGGGAAATTGTTCTCAACCAATAGCTTCAGCAGCCGCTGTGAGAACCACGGATCACGCAGTTGAATTGGCGAGATATTGACTGACAGGGTCAAGTCGGAATCCCAAGCCTGAGCATCGGTGAATGCCTGAACCATCAACTGTTCGGACATCTCGGCAATCACGCCAATCTCTTCCGCAATCGGGATGAACACGTCTGGATTGACTAAGCCTAGCTCAGGGGATTTCCAGCGCGCCAGCATTTCGAACCCGACCAGCTCGCCGGTCGAAATGTCAATCTGTTGCTCATAGAACGGGACGAATTCGCCTCGCTTCAGCCCCCGACGAATGCCATTTTCCAGCTCATTGCGGAAGCGCAGCTCGTTTTCCATGGTAGGTTCGAACCAGAAATAGCGGTTCTTGCCGTTCTTCTTTGCCTGATACATCGCGATGTCGGCGTGGTGAATCAGGGTTTCGCTATCTTCGATCCCGGCTGCCTTGCCCTTCAAATCGTGGTCTGTAGCGATGCCAATCGACATTGTCGTATCGACGCTGGACCCTTCGACCTCTACATTGCCCGATACTTTTTCAAACAAGACGGCAATCAACTCATCAACTTTCTCAGGTCGGTCAGGTGAGTATGACATTGCGAATGCAAACTCGTCTCCACCCAGCCGTGCAACAGGTGACGTGTCGGGCACTGCATCCCGCAAGCGCTTTGCCATCACTGTCAGCACCTTGTCGCCCATGCCATGGCCGTTCATGTCATTGACCTGTTTGAAGTTGTCCAGATCGATCATCACAAACGCGGTGGCTTGACCACGTGCATTGGCCATACGGCGCATCTTCTCTGTTGCGCCTTTAATACTTCTGCGGTTCAGGCAGTTGGTCAGGGGATCAGTTTCAGCAAGTTTCCGCGCAATCTCTTCAGCCTTCTTTCGCACCGCAATCTCTCCTGTGAGATCGCGATAGCGCCGCCATCCAAAGATCATGAGCGCGATGTTTAGCAGCATGGCATTGACCAGCAAATTGTCCGGCGCGGCTCCAGTGCCCATGATCGATGCAACAACGCGCGGCAGAACCGAGCTGCCTGTCGCAACGAAAAGGATGATCGCGGCCGCTGCAATGCCTAGCGCCACGATGTCGCGCTCGGCCTTGCCTAGCTTTTGCTGGTTGTCGTCTTCAGCCACTCTTGCGTCTTACAGGCCTAGTCGGCGCTGCCCTCAAACCTACGGACAAACTCACGTCCCGTATGTCGCCGATGATTAAAAATCGGGTTAATTGTAACTTCTCATCGCTGCCGGGGTGGAAACCGAAGCGTGGCTTGCGTAGGGCTATTGCTGTTTACCAATCCCGTTTGGAGAAAGAATTTGGCACGCTATTGGCTGATGAAATCAGAACCCTTCAAATACAGTTGGGACGATCTTGTCGCCGAGAAAGAAGGCGTGTGGGATGGGGTGCGCAATCACCGCGCGAAGAATAATCTTGCCGCGATGAAAGTGGGCGAGGAAGCGTTCTTCTATCACTCGCGGGAAGGGCTGGAGATTGTGGGGGTCGCAATGATCTCTGTCGATGGCATCATGGATCCGACCGATCCGGAACAGAAATGGGCCGCGGTCAAGATCAAGCCCAAATCGAAGCTCAATCAGCCAGTTACGCTGAAGCAGATCAAGGCCGAGCCCAAGCTGGCGGAATGCGAGCTTATCCGGCTTGGGCGATTGTCAGTAGCAGAGCTGACCAAGGACGAATGGAACATCATCCTTGAATTGGGCGGGGGATTATCCGGCAGCGTCTAGCGCTTGCGAAGTCCGCTGATTGTCGCGCCGCTCGCGGCCAATTGCTCGACGTCGATTTTGCAGTAAATCAGGCGCAGGCCCTTTCGGCCTTTGGCTTCGCTTAAGGCTGCATTGAATTCGTCGGTCGTCTCTGCCCGTGCACTCCAAGCTCCGAATGACGCGCCCAGCGCGGCAAAGTCAGGATTGGCGAGCTGGGTTGCAGACACGCGCTCTGGAAATTCGCGCTCCTGGTGCATTCGAATTGTCCCATATGCGCCATTATCGATCACGAGAACGATCATGTCACAACCGTGCTGAGCGGCAGTGGCGAGTTCCTGTCCAT
>JABDKI010000081.1 GCA_013002295.1 Altererythrobacter sp. | reverse complement strand
CGCCCGAACTGATCCGCGACCATGGCACGCCGCGCCGCATCGGTCAGATCGCCGGACTGCCAGCTGTGGTCTTTATCGGGCCGGACATGGTGCATGACAATTGGCGGCTGGAACGCGGCGCTGAGATTCGCGAGATCGTGCCGGACGCTCGGCTGCGCAGCGACAGCTCCGAGGCGGTGCTTGCAGCATTGGTGGAAGGTGCCGGGATTGGCCTGGTGCCACTGTGGCTGGTGCAAGACGCGATCAATCAGGGGAAGTTGTGGCGGCTGCTACCGCAATGGACTGGCGGCGTTTTACCAATCCATTTGGCCTATCCCGAAAGCCGCACGCCCAATGCCCGTGCGCGCGCCTTTATCGACATGCTCAGCAAATCGCTAAAGGGCGACAAGCTGTTCGTTTGAAGCTATGTACGGACAGTGAGGTTTGCGTTTCAATGGCTTCGCTTGATTCAAAAGTTGCGCGGCTCGATTCGATTGATTCACAAGTCCCTTATACTCGTTTTGCCCGCAAAAATTTTTTCGCAGATTCATTTTTGGGGTTGCGTGTTCCAAGACCCTAGGATTTCCCACGCGTCGCGGTGTCTGGTGCGGGTAACACACTGGATAAATCCAGGCCGTTTGCATGTTAAATCCGCATTTACCCTCTTGCGTGAAACGGCGCTCTGATTCAGTATCTAGTGGTTCCAAACGCGGGGGCACCTACAAGACCTAGTTATTCGCTCCGGAAACACCATTTCCGAAGGCGGGGGGAGATTCGGGTCTTTCGGGTCGTGCGATCGAGAGGAGCTGTGGGGAAAAAGGGGAAAACTAAATCCCCCAAAGCCCTGCAAAATTGGTAGGTGGGATGCTTCCCGCCGAATCGAACACAAGCGGAACATCGCTCAATGATGGAGCGGTAACCGCATGAGGGTAAAACAACGCGATTAGGGGCGGGGCAGAGAATGGATTTTCGGACTGGCGACGAGGCAGCAATGGGACTGGATCAGGACACGGACAACGCCGTGGATGCAGAAACCAAGAGCAAGGCAAAGGCGGCCTCGACCACCCGCAAGGTAGATAAGGCCAAAAAGGCAGTGGCAATGGAAAGCGAAGACAAGGGTACCGACGCGCTGGTCGCGGAGAAAGCTGGCGAGGCGCTCGCTGGCGCGATGGCAGCTGCGACGAGCAATGCGGCTGGCGATGTCGACAGCAAGAAAGTGAATGATCGCCGCTTCACAATCGTCACAGACGATGCGCGCGACGCGAACCTGACCGAATTCGGCAAGGAGACTTTGACCGATCGCTACCTCCTGCCCGGAGAAAGCTATCAGGATCTGTTTGCGCGCGTAGCCGATGCATATGCCGATGATCAGGAGCACGCTCAGCGTCTCTATGACTATATTTCGAACCTGTGGTTCATGCCGGCGACGCCTGTGCTGTCGAACGGCGGCACTACGCGCGGCCTGCCGATCAGCTGCTATCTGAACTCTGTCAGTGACAGCCTGGACGGCATCGTTGGCACTTGGAACGAAAACGTATGGCTTGCGTCCAAGGGCGGCGGCATCGGCACCTATTGGGGCCACGTGCGCGGTATTGGTGAGCCGGTTGGCCTTAATGGCAAGACCAGCGGCATCATTCCGTTTGTGCGCGTGATGGACTCGTTGACCCTGGCGATTTCGCAGGGCTCGCTGCGGCGCGGTTCGGCCGCCTGCTATCTGGATGTTTCGCACCCTGAGATCGAGGAATTTCTCGAGATCCGTAAACCCTCGGGTGACTTCAACCGCAAGGCGCTGAACCTGCACCACGGCGTGCTGCTGACCGATGAATTCATGGAAGCGGTGCGCGATGGCGCAGAGTTCGATCTGAAGTCACCGCGCGATGGAAGCGTTCGCGCTACAGTCGATGCGCGTTCGCTGTTCCAGAAGCTGGTCGAGACACGGCTTGCAACTGGTGAGCCTTACATCGTGTTCTCTGACACAGTGAACCGCATGATGCCCAAGCACCACCGCGAATTGGGCCTCAAGGTTTCAACGTCGAACCTGTGTTCGGAAATCACACTGCCAACCGGCATTGATCACTTAGGCAATGACCGCACTGCGGTATGCTGCCTCTCGTCACTCAACCTTGAAAAGTGGCAAGAATGGGAAGGCAACAAGACCTTCATCGAAGACGTGATGCGTTTCCTCGACAATGTCCTTCAGGACTATATCGACCGCGCCCCTGACGAGATGGCACGCGCGAAATATTCGGCCGAGCGGGAACGTTCGGTTGGCCTCGGCGTGATGGGCTTCCACTCTTTCCTCCAGTCCAAGAACATCGGTTTCGAAAGCCCGATGGCGAAGGTGTGGAACCTGAAGATGTTCAAGCATATTCAGGGCAAGGCATCTGAAGCCAGCATGCTGCTCGCGCAAGAACGCGGCGCGTGCCCGGATGCGGAAGAAATGGGCGCAATGGAGCGTTTCAGCTGCAAGATGGCGATCGCGCCGACCGCGTCGATCAGCATCATTTGCGGCGGCACCAGCGCATGTATCGAGCCGATCCCGGCGAACATCTATACGCACAAAACCCTGTCGGGCAGCTTCATTGTGAAGAACCCCTATCTTGAGGAGGTTTTGCGCGAGAAGAGCAAGGATTCGGTCGCGGTATGGAACTCGATCCTTGAGAAGGGCGGAAGTGTCCAGCATCTCGATTTCCTCAGCGTGGAAGAGAAGGCGACCTTCAAGACCAGCTTCGAAATCGATCAGCGCTGGCTGCTGGAATTTGCCGCCGATCGCGCGCCTTATATCGATCAGGCGCAGTCGCTGAACCTGTTCATCCCGGCCGACGTGGAAAAATGGGATCTTATGCAGCTGCACTTCCAGGCGTGGGAAAAGGGTATCAAGTCGCTCTATTACCTTCGTTCGAAGTCGGTGCAGCGCGCAGGATTTGCCGGCGGAGTGGAAGCGGACAACACCGCCGACGCGCCCGAGATCGAACTCAAGGCAGAGCTCGGCGAGCCTCAGACCGACTACGAGGAATGCTTGAGCTGCCAGTAAAGCAATCTCGCTAACTCAAGAATTTCGGCCCCCATGAGCATTGCTTGTGGGGGCATTTTCTTGGCATAGTCGCGCGAAGGGAATCCAGAATGACTCTCGCTATCTTCTTGCCGCTGATACTCGCAGCGGTTGCGATAATAGATCTGTTCGCGTTCCGCGTGATGCTGGCGCGCGGCACAATCAGCGAACGGATGTTCAATCTGCTCGCGCTCGTATCGGTTTCGTTGCCGCCGCTTGCCTATATCGTGCTGGCCGTTATCGTGCCGGATACAGGCGCGATGCAGATATTCTGATCCAGCGCCCGCTGGTTAGGAGCGCTGAAATATATGTCCAATGCCACCCGAATTCTCACCGCTTGCGCGATCGCTCTTCTGGTATCTGCCTGTGCCAGCCAGATTGACGAAGGTGTCGTGCGCGAAGCCGGTTCGCCCGGATTTCTCTGGGGCGTATGGCATGGTTTCGTTTTCCCGTTTGCCTGGATCGGCTCGCTGTTCAGCCCTGATATCGCTGTCTACGCTGTGCCCAATAATGGCGGCTGGTACGACTTTGGCTTCTTCATCGGCATCACCGTGCTGGGTGGTGGCAGCTTCTTCGGCTCAAAAAAGAAGAGCAAAGGCTAAGCAATAGCGCGGGGCACAAACGACCATGATCGGACTATTGGGACTCGTGGCAGGGCTAGGCCTGCTCATATGGTTGGCGCTGCGCGATGTGAACATCATCTTCGCATCGGTCATTTGTGCGCTGGTGGTCATTGTCACCAATGCACTGCCGCTGGCGGAAAGCCTGACCGGGTCTTATTTATCGGGAGACCTCGGCGCGTTCACCTTCGCAGGTCGATTTTTCCTGTTGTTCGCAGCGGGCGCGATGTTTGGGCGGATCATGGGCGAAAGCCATGCTGCTACCTCGGTTGCGATGGCCATGGTCAAGGCTATGGGCAAGGACCGTATCTTGTGGATCACAGTGTTGGCGTGCGCGCTGTTGACCTATGGCGGTGTGGTGGTGTTCGTGGTGATCTTCGCGATGTATCCGCTTGGGCTGCGACTGCTCAAAGAAGCCGACATTCCCAAACGATTGTTCTGCGGAGCCGCAGCTTTGGGCGCAGGTACGTTTACGCTTACCGCGCTGCCCGGCACCCCCTCGATCCACAATGTCATTCCGACGCTTAAGTTGGGAACAGACCTGTTCGCCGCACCTCTGCTCGGCATATTCGGCGGCGTACTGATGTTCGCGCTGGGCATGGCCTATCTTGAGCGGGAGCGGGTCAAGGCGCGTGCCAATGGTGAAGGGTTCGAAGCCGGACCGCGCGATGTCATACCTGACCTGAACGAGATTGCGCGTGACATTCCCCCTTGGCCGCTTGCTATCCTGCCCCTCGCTTTGGTGATCGCGACAATTCTCGCGCCGCGTTTGCTGGGCGGAGCGGATAGTGACAACGCAGTCATCGCTTTCGCCAATTCGCAACCGGTGATCTGGCCCAGCTTCGCGCTGTTAATGGCCAGCATCGTCGCGCTAATAATCTTTCCCGCGGTTCGGCGTAAACCTCTGCAGATCCTGGGCGAAGGTACGCAGGATGCGATCATGCCCCTGATGGCGACCAGCGCCGTGATCGGCTTTGGCGGCGTGGTGGCGCAAACCGGTGGATTCGAATTGTTCACGCAGACGGTGCTTGGCTTGGATCTGCCGCCAATGATGTCGATGTTTGCCGCCGCCAGCACGGTTTCCGGCATCACCGGATCATCCTCTGGCGGCCTGCAGATATTTATGGCGACACTGGCTGATGACTATCTGGCGCTGGGCATCGCGCCTGAGGAATTACACCGGTTGGTGGCAATGGCGTCTGGCGGGCTCGACTCGCTGCCGCATTGCGGCGCAGTGATCGCGATGCTGACCATCACCCAGCTCACGCACAAGCAGGCTTACAAGGACGTGGGCGTTGTGACGGTGGTTGTGCCAATCATCGCGACCTTGGCGACTATTGTGCTGGCGATGGCGATCTAGCAGAGGTCTGGCTCAGGCGCGGATACGGCCCTGTTCGGGCGTCTCGGTAACATCCAAGAGACCGCCGGTTTCGATAAACTCCACACGATTTCGCCCAGCGCGCTTTGCGCTGTAAAGCGCAACGTCGGCCATCTCGATCAGGTCCTCCAGCTCTAGCCGTGTATCCGCCGGCGCAAGGGCAACTCCGATACTGGTGGTGATCAAGGGTTTGCTGTCATCGCGTACCGGCACCAGCATCTTGGCAATCATTTGACACATATCTTCGGCCAGACTTTCTGCTTCGCCGGCGACTTGCTCTTGCAAGGCAGCGACGAATTCTTCCCCGCCGTAACGCGCGATGATACCGATTCGCTTGCCGAACACTTCCTGCAATTGGCTGCCCACCATTGTCAGGCATCGGTCCCCTGCCTGATGCCCGTGGCGATCATTGAAGGCTTTGAAATGGTCGAGATCGATCATCATCAGCGCTATTCGCCCGACTCCGCGCAGTTCTGGGTTAGCCAGATTGTCGCTGCAAACCCTTTCAAAGTGGCGGCGGTTGGCCATGCCGGTCAGCGGATCCTGCTCGGACAATTGCCGCAACAGCTCGTTGTTCTGCTCCAGCTCCTGGCGCGTCACATCGTCTCGCAGATCAAGCAGGAACGCACGCGCGTTGAGCTCCCAATGCTGGCGAGCGATGCACCAGGATGGAATGGCCACCAATGCGGTGAAAGTCAGATACATCATCGCCTGCTGCGTCGGCAGCGGATTGGGCCAGAACGTTGCCAGCGACGTTGCGAGAGCAAAGCCAAGGCCAAAGCGCTTCAGCTCGTTCGGTGTGAAGGGCAGTGCGAATGTCGCAATTCCCAACAGCAGCGTGGTCCCCATAGCGTAGCGGACCATTACTTCGGGATTGCCGAAACTTGCCAATATCATCGCTTGTGTGCCGAAGGTTATCAGCGAAAGCCCCGCGAAAAGCTTGATCGACTGGATCTGATCCGCCTTGAACAGGAATAGTCCGGCCAGCGTCAGCGGAAGGATCGTGACTAGCCGCCAGCCCAGGGCAAAGCCGAAAAGATGCGGCAACACGAACAAGTCGAAGAACAAGGTCGACATGCTAATCGCGAAACCCGTGATCAGTTGGAAACGCAGGTTTTGGTACACCCGCTCCGTCTTGTGCCGACTATGCGCCTCGATCAGCTCTTGAGACCACGTATCGTAGCTGCGCTCATCAGTGAGCGCAGCATCGATCTCTTCACGCAGGGCGAAAGACTTGGAGAGAGGTTCATTGGACATCTGCCAGTTTATTACCCGCACACCCGTTAAACATCTCCTAAGGCAGTGAAATTACAGGATTTCTGCGGGTTTCGATGGTTAACGTCAGGCTGCGAAACACCAATAAAGGTTAACGCGACTATAAGGACCGCGAATCAGTGTCGCATTTCGGATTCTACTTGCCTCATGCTTCGGCGCGCGCTCCGCAGTTTGCCCCATTTGCAACTCGCAGATTGCAGGCGCTGCAACTCGTCCCCATTCGACTCAAAAAAAGCACGTTCTATCCCCAGCCGATATGTGCCGCTTGCTATCGAATCACAGAGATGATTCCCTATATAGTTCTTTCGCACTGATTTACCGGAGAACACCACATGTCGTTGCTCGAAGCTCGCAAGACCTACAAGCCCTTTGAATATCCGTGGGCTTACGAGTTCTGGAAACGCCAGCAACAGATCCACTGGATGCCGGAAGAAGTGCCGCTGGGCGAGGACTGCCGCGACTGGGCGCAGAAGATCACCGAGCATGAGCGCAATCTGCTGACGCAGATCTTCCGTTTCTTCACACAGGCTGATGTCGAGGTGCAGGATTGCTACCACGACAAATACGGCCGCGTGTTCAAGCCGACCGAAATCAAGATGATGCTGACCGCGTTCTCCAATATGGAAACAGTGCATATCGCGGCCTACTCGCATCTGCTTGACACGATCGGCATGCCGGAAAGCGAATACAGCGCCTTCCT
>JABDKI010000075.1 GCA_013002295.1 Altererythrobacter sp. | reverse complement strand
GTAAAATCGAAAATCCACACCAGAGCTGCCCCGCCTGGAGCAATTTTGGGATCCGCCGCACAGCCCCGAAAAGCCAAACTGCGTCCCGCACCGTCCAACTTAATCGACATACGGAAAGGAGCGGCGGTTTTCTGAGTGACCTTTATCGCATCAGTCAGTTCCGCAAGCTGCGCAGTCGTGAGGCCTTCGGTCGCGCCGCCGCTTAGCTCACTCAGGTATGAGGGCGGTGAAGCCAGGCCAAGCCATCCGGCAAGGCGTTCATGCACTTCCAACCTGCCATCGGCACGGACCAGCATCGGAATAGCCGGGGCTTCTTCGAGCATGCCCGAGAGCCGCGCGCTTGAACGCTTCAGAACTTCGAATTTCTGGGACCTTTGCGTTGCACGGACCATAAGCAATGCTGCGCCCACCGTCCAAGCAGCTAGGAGCAGCCCGATCATGGCCAAAGCGGTCGGCGAAAATTCCATCAATCCCAGCTATGCGCGGGCCGCAGCGGATGCAACCAATCTCAAAAGAAAAGCCCCCGCAAACACATCGGTTTGCGAGGGCTATCGTGGAATTTCGGACGAACCGAAAGTTTAGTAGCGATAGTGGTCCGGCTTAAACGGCCCTGCCTGTGGCACGCCAATGTAATCGGCCTGCTTCTGGCTCAGCTGAGTTAGCATGACACCAAGCTTCTCCAAGTGGAGCGCGGCTACCTTCTCGTCTAAATGCTTTGGCAACACGTAGACTTCGTTGTCGTACTCATCCGCCTTAGTGAACAACTCGATCTGAGCGAGCGTCTGGTTCGTAAAGCTGCTGCTCATGACGAAGCTTGGGTGACCGGTCGCACAACCCAGGTTCACCAAGCGCCCCTTGGCAAGAACCAGAATTGAAGAGCCATCAGGGAAAGTCACAAGGTCAGTGCCTTCCTTGATCTCTTTCCAATCGTAATTGTCCAGCGCTGAAATCTGAATTTCGCTGTCGAAGTGTCCGATGTTGCACACGATCGCCATGTTCTTCATCGATTCCATGTGCTCGCCGGTAATGACATCTTCATTGCCGGTCGCCGTCACGAAGATATCAGCGCGCTTCACCGCTTCGTCCATAGTTACAACTTCGTATCCATCCATCGCAGCTTGCAATGCGCAGATCGGATCGATTTCTGTCACCATCACCCGCGCGCCGCCATCGCGTAGCGACGCCGCAGAGCCTTTGCCCACATCGCCATAACCCGCAACACAAGCGACCTTGCCCGCCAGCATTACGTCAGTCGCACGGCGGATCGCATCCACCAGCGATTCCTTACAGCCATAAAGGTTGTCGAACTTCGACTTGGTCACACTGTCGTTCACATTGATTGCCGGGAACGGCAATTTGCCCTGCTTCGCGATCTGATAAAGGCGCATCACGCCAGTGGTGGTTTCTTCCGAAACGCCTCTGATGTTTTCAACCGACTTGGTCAGATAACCTGGCCGTGCCGCGACGAAAGCCTTGAGCGCGCGCTGGAACTCGATTTCCTCCGCATTGGCTGGCGCAGGCATTTCTTCGCCAGCCTCAATGCGAGCGCCCCAAAGCGCAAACATGGTCGCGTCGCCACCATCATCAAGGATCATGTTCGCCGTCAGGTCCGCATCCGCTTCAGTCGACCAATCAAAGATACGACCAACATAGTCCCAATAATCAGCCAGGCTTTCACCCTTGATCGCGAAAACCGGGATGCCTTGCGCCGCAATGGCTGCCGCTGCGTGATCCTGAGTCGAGAAGATGTTGCAAGTCGCCCAGCGAACGTCTGCACCGAGTGCGATGAGAGTTTCGATCAGAACGGCCGTCTGGATGGTCATATGCAGCGAACCGGTGATCCGTGCGCCCTTCAGCGGCTTGCTCTCTCCGTACTCTTCGCGCAAAGCCATCAGGCCAGGCATTTCGGTTTCGGCGATCGCGATTTCGTCACGGCCGTACTCGGCCAGCGCGATGTCTTTAATGATGTAATCCTGTGCAGCTTCAGCCACGGGCAAACTCCTGAAAATCAATCGAGCATCGCTGCCGATGCCGGTGCCAAAATTATGTCGCGCGCTCTAACGCCCCCACCGCCATGAGGCAAATATAAAAGATTCTTTATATCCTTCATTATTGCGGACGTCTGGCAAGCGCCTATATCAGGCGCAGACGAACGGATTTTCGAAAGGATATTACGCAATGGCAATTTCGGTTGGTGACAAGCTTCCTGAAGTAACTCTGGTCAAGGCGACCGAAAACGGCCCGGAGCAAGTCTCCTCAGCTGAATATTTTGCTGGCAAGAAAGTGGCGCTCTTCTCTGTTCCGGGTGCCTTCACACCCACGTGCTCCGCCCGCCACCTGCCAGGTTATGTCGAGAAAGCTGAAGAGTTGAAAGCAAAGGGCGTTGACGAAATAGCCGCGACTGCCGTGAACGATGCCTTTGTCATGGGCGCGTGGAACAAGGCCGCTGGAAGCGACGACATCACAATGTTGGCAGACGGCAATGCGGAATTCGCTGAAGCTGTTGGCCTGACCATGGATGGTTCTGGCTTTGGCTTAGGCAAGCGAGGCCAGCGCTTCTCGATGATAGTCGAAGATGGCGTTGTCAAAGAACTGAATGTCGAAGCGCCCGGTGATTTCTCGGTTTCGAGTGCTGAACACATGCTCGGCCAGCTCTGAGTTTTTAAATCAAGGTAAGTTTGAAGGGCGCCCATTGCGGCGCCCTTTTTAGTTGTTCAACTGCGGATTTCATCCAATCAGGCGCGCGATTCGGGCAAATATGATCAGTTCGCCGCAACTCGCGCTCGAATCACCCCCAATAGCTATCAGGCAAGCTGGGATTGTGTGAATGGCGCGATTATGGCTACTCGTCACAATTGAAACGGGGGTTGGGCTCGCGCAAGCGGGTCAATTTCATATGGGTCGGCCGGTTTGACCATAGATATAACATTGCAACCGGCTTTGAATGAAGGAGTACACTGATGAAATTCCACTCGAACGGAACCAAAGCGATGCTCGCAATGGCGATTGTCGCAGCGCCCGCTTGGAGCGGAGCGGCTGCCCAAGATCAAACCGCGCCATCGGAAGAAGTCTTGACAACCGTAGTTGGCATTGAAGGCCCGAAGGTTGAGGGCATCATAACCGCTCGTGACGAAGACCGTCTTCAAATCACAACGGCAGACGGCACCACCACCACAGTCGCTGTGAATGACGAAACCCGCGTTCGCGGAACGGGCGGCTTCCTCGGTCTTGGCCGCAAAAGTCTGGGCATCGATTCGCTGCTCAACGGCCTGCCGGTAACGGTTGATACTTGGCAGTCAGGTTCAACGCTTGTCGCCAGCGACATTCGTTTCAAGAACGATGATCTTGAGACCGCTGCTATGATCCGCAACGGAACTGCGCAGCGCTTTGCCGCAAACGAACAGGCGATCGGTGAGAACACGGTAGGCGTTGAAGAAAACGCCCGAGCAGCAGAGGCTCTTCGCGGCCGACTAGGCGACATTGATCAATACAACATCAAGGGCGTGACAAATGTCTACTTCGCCTCTGGCCGTTACCAGTTGTCAGGCGAAGCTCGCGATAAGTTGTGCGCAGCAGCAGCTGAGGCGGGCGCGATCGAAAATTCTCTGCTTCTGGTCGTTGGATACACTGACTCAACCGGTAGCTACGAAGTAAATCAACGCCTGAGTGAACAACGTGCAGGCCGCGTAGTTAACTACCTCCAGCAGGAATGCTCGTGGAAGCCATTTCGCATGTTGACCCCAACTGGCATGGCTGCCTCTGATCCTACGGCCGACAATAGTACCGCCGCAGGTCGTGCAGAAAACCGCCGCGTTTCAGTCAACATTCTGGTGAGCAAAGCGCTGGACGGTTTTGGCGGGAACTAAGTTCCAAGCAGAACCAAATGAATCGAAAGGGCGCCCGCCATGTCTAATGGTGCGGCGTCCTTTCTTTTGTCGGCTCCAGTTTAGGAATGCCGACGAGCGGATTTCTAGAACCAGGCGCGCAAGCCAATGAGGAACTTAAACCCGTCCGGGTCTTCATCTTCGGCGCGGGCAAAATCGGCAGTCTGACCCAACTTTGCCTCGTACTCTACGCCGACATAAGGCGCGAACTCAGGCACGAATTCATAGCGCAGCCGTAGTCCCGATTCGATCTTGGTTAGGCCAGCCCCGATATCCCGCTCTGGAATGTCCTGCGCTGACATCTCCAGCTCGATGCGCGGCTGGAGGATCAGTTGCTGCGTGATCTTCTGGTCGTATTCAGCCTCGATCCGCGCTGTCAGATCGCCGCGGTCCGATAGGAATAGCGCGCCATCGACATGGAACATGTAAGGCGCGAGACCTTGAACACCTATGACCAAATGCGAACGCGTTTCAGGCTCCGGATCGAAACGAACGCCCGCTTGCAGATCGAAGAATGGTCCGATTGCCCGGCTGTAGAGCGCCTGGACTTCGGCGTCCTCCAGCTCGCCGCTAATCTCGCCTTCGCCTTCAGTCTTCAACACGAAGCGATTGATATCGCCACCGTACCAAGCCTGCGCATCCCAGACATAGCCCGCATCGCCGCCCTCGGTCGGGAAGCGTGCTTCGAGCCGTTCAATCATGACCATCCCGGTCTTCATCGCACCGTTTTCACGCGCAAGCTGCGCCCGGCTGGGGGCCATCGCGGCTTCGCCCCAGATAGCGTCTGCAGCGTGACGCGGGCCTTCGAATGCGCGGGGCGGGACAGCGCTTTCCCGCGCGGCTCCGGGAGCAGACTTATCTGGCGATTGCGAATGCCCGGAATGACCCATCTCGTTATGGGCTGAGTGATCCATGCCTTGAGGGCTCTCGACATGGGGCCCGTGGCCCGTATGGTCCATTTGCGAGTGGTCCACCCCCTCTTGCTTCGGCGGGCACTGTTCGGGAGGCAAATGCCCCATTGCGCAGTGGTCGACCTCTGCTTTGTCAGGCGCGACCTGATGGTGATGCCCGGAATGATCCTGCGCCGCCGCAGGCGTGGCGGCGATCAAGGCCGCACTGGCGAGCAAGAGAGCGCGCATCAGTGGTGCCCCTCATGTGGGAAAGGCCGCACGGTGACGACCTGCATCATTCCCGCGTGCATGTGGTAAAGCAAGTGACAGTGGAAAGCCCAGTCGCCAGGCTCATTCGCGGTCAGGTCAAACGTCGCGGTCCCGCCAGGCTGCACCACCATCGTATGCTTTAAGGGCTGGTGCATGTGGTCTGCGCCATTGACCATCTCGAAGAAGTGGCCGTGTAAATGGATCGGGTGCGCCATCATGGTCTGGTTGACCAGCTTCACTCTGACACGCTCGTCAAAGCCGAAGCGGATCGGATCATCGGTAACGGCGGTGAACTTCTTTCCGTCGAAGCTCCACATATAGCGCTCCATATTGCCCGTGAGATGGATCTCCATCTCGCGCTCAACTTCGCGATGCGGGTTCATCCGCGCCGCCCTGAGATCGGTGTAGCGCAGCACCCGATGCGGCACCTTGTCGAGGCCCAGGCCCGGAAAATCCATCCGGTCCATCGGCATTGGCGCGACCATGTCCAGGCCAGGGCCGACTTCGACATCTTCGGGCAGCTTCGATGTATCACGCATGCTGTGATCCATGCCGTTGCCACCGCCCATATCGTGTCCCATAGCGCTATGATCCATCATGCCCATATCAACCATGGTCAGTGTAGGCGTTTCGCGCAGCGGTGGCGGTGTCGCGATGTGTCCAGAATGGCTGGTCAAGCTTGCGATGCCCATACCGCTGCGGTCCATTGCTTCGGCTACAATCGCATGGCTGCCATCCTGCGGCTCGACGATTACGTCATAGGTTTCCGCCGTTCCGATCTGGAATTCATCAACCTCGACCGGATCCACCGGTTGCCCGTCTGCTTCAATCACAATCATCGGCACGCCCGGAATGCGGACATTGAAGAACGTCATCGCGCTGCCGTTGATGACGCGCAGGCGAATACGCTCACCGCGATTGAAGGCAAGCTGCAGATTGTCCGCAGGGCCATGACCGTTGATCATGTAAGTGTACGTCGAACCCGTCACATCGGAGATATCGCGCGGGTTCATCCGCATCTGCCCCCACTTACGCCGCATCTCGCCCGACATTTCACCCTCGGTCGCGGTCATCATGGTGCGGTTGAAGTAATGCTCGCCGACCTTCAGCTTGCGCATGATTTCATGAGGATGAATGGGTGTGAATTCGCTCAGCAGAACAACATAGTCACGGTCATAGCGCGGATCAGGCTCCTCGCTTTCAATGATGATCGGACCATAGTGGCCAGCCTGTTCCTGAAGCCCCGAGTGGCTGTGCCACCAATAGGTGCCCGCTTGGCGGATAGGGAATTCATAGGTGAATGTCTCACCCGGCTTGATTCCGGGAAAGCTGACCCCCGGAACGCCATCAAACTGGAACGGCAGCAAAAGCCCATGCCAGTGGATTGAACTGTCTTCATTAAGTTTGTTGGTGACATGCAGGCGCACATCCTGGCCTTCGGTAAGGCGGATCAATGGACCGGGAACTGTGCCATTAACCGCAAAGGCGTGCCCCGTACGGCCGCCAGTTGCGAAATGATGGTCAGCAATGGTGAGGTTTATGTCTTCGCCTGAAAGCTCACCAAACCCGTTGCGGGCGTGGGGCAAAGAACCTCCCTTGGCCCATGCTGGCACCGGGAGCGATACGGCGGCGGCCAAGCCAACCGTGCTAGTGATCAGGCGGCGGCGATTAATAGGAGTTGTCATGTTTATAGATACGCTTGCTTGAACCAATGGGTTCCATCCCATATATACCCCCCATGGGTATATCAAGTGAAACCGGCTGCCCTTCGGATGCAGCCACCGCAAAGATCAGTCGTCTGAACCGCATTGCGGGCCAGGTTCGCGGCGTCGCACGGATGATCGAGGATGACCGCTATTGCATGGACATTCTGCATCAGATCCAAGCGATAAAGTCAGCTCTCGCTAAGGTAGAGACGCAAGTCCTGAAGGATCACGCCGCGTGCTGCGTCGCGGAGGCAATTGCCAGCGGCGACGAAGCTGAGCAACGCCAGAAGTTCTCCGAGCTGGTCGATCTACTCGAACGGACGAGAAAGTAACGTGAGACGAATGACATCCAGCACGACAGCCACACTTTACCGGATGGTGATGCCGGACCATTTGTGTCCCTCAGGGCTCAAGGCGAAATGGCTGCTTGAGAGCAATGGCTACAAGGTAGATGATCATCACCTCAAGACCCGCACAGAAACAGATGCATTCAAGGAAAAGCACGGTGTCGCCACTACGCCGCAGGCGTGGATCGATGGTGAGCGGATCGGTGGCTACACCGATTTGCGCGCACATTTCGGTAAGCGCGTGCTTCAAAAAGGCGAAACAACCTATCGCCCAGTGATCGCGCTGTTTTCGATGATGGCATTGATGGCGATTAGCGCAGCGTTTGTTGTCACTCAGCAGCCAATTTCGATCCTGACCGCTGAATGGTTCGTCAGCTTCTCAATGTGCGCACTGGCGTATCTCAAACTGCGCGATGTCGAGAGCTTTTCGACAATGTTTCTGAACTACGATTTATTAGCCCGCCGCTGGGTCCCTTACGGATACATATATCCTTTTGCCGAGGGGCTGGCTGGCGTGTTGATGACCGCGCATATCCTGAATTGGGTGTCGATCCCTGTTGCGCTATTCATTGGCTCTATCGGTGCAATCAGCGTGTTCAAGGCGGTGTATGTCGACAAGCGCGAACTGAAATGCGCCTGCGTAGGCGGGGACAGCAATGTACCCTTGGGATTTGTCTCGCTGACCGAAAACCTATTCATGATCGGCATGGCGCTGTGGATGTTGGCAAAGCCGAGCCTTGTTGGCTGACCAGTTATGTCCCGCTCGGAGTGAAATCTAAGCCCTCTTCGCCCAGCAATTCACACAGCGTGTCGACCGCGCTTTGCAGGCCCAGATCCGATCCGGACGCGTAGCTTTGCTTTGTCGGCAGTTCCACCTCAATTGCGTGTCAAGGCGCTTCAGGATTAGCGAACAGCAACAATCGAAAGACTGGAAGCTACGATTGAACAGATTGCCCGATTTGAAGCCGATGGCGACATTTTAGCTGCAATGGCGACAAGAGGCGGAGAACTGGAGGAGAGGGCGCGCATCCAGTGGATAGATGAAATGATCGAACGAATGAGCGCGCGCTAGGGCCTAATATCCCATCAGGCTCATCACTTCCTTGCGGCTGCGATGATCTTCCAAGAAGCAGCCCATCATGCGGCTGGTAAGCATTTCCACTTCGTGCACTTTGACACCGCGGCCTGTCATGCAGCCGTGCTCGGCTTCAATGACAACGGCGACACCGCGCGGCTCAAGGTTCTGCCAAATGCAGTCGGCAACCTCAGCGGTCAGGCGCTCTTGCACCTGCAGGCGGTTCGCGAACCCATGAAGGACACGGGCAAGCTTCGAGATGCCGACAACCTTCTTGTCCGGAATATACGCAATATGCGCCTTTCCCGTGATCGGCGCCATGTGATGTTCGCAATGCGACTGGAACGGAATGTCTTTCAGCAGCACAATTTCATCATACCCGCCAACTTCTTCAAAGATGCGGCTGAGATGAACGGCAGGATCGCTCTGATAGCCTTGGCAATATTCCAGCCACGCTCTGCCCACCCGCTTAGGAGTGTCGACCAGACCTTCGCGCTCTGGATTGTCTCCGGCCCAGCGGATTAATGTACGAATGGCTTCTTGCACATCTTCAGGAACGTCAGGCTTATTCAATGGATTCTCCGGATCAAGCTCGGCGTGATCATGCACGTTCATATAGTTCAAGGCTATGTCTTTCACGTATGCCGTTCTGGCCTGAGGCGCCACGTAGAATGGCTGGCGCGTATTGACGGGTCTTTCAAACACGAGCTTTAATTCACGAGTTAAGCCCGGGGAAAGAACGGCATTTGCGCATGAACGTTCCGGTAGTTCTGCTGAGTCCACAAAAAAACCCACCCCGAAGGGATGGGTTTTCTTGGCGCGCCAGGAAGGATTCGAACCTCCGGCCGCCTGATTCGTAGTCAGGTACTCTATCCAGCTGAGCTACTGGCGCGCGTGAGGAGCGGCACATAAGGGGGCTTTATCACCTTTGCAATCCCTTATCGGCCAATTCCGCAAACAGTTTTCCCGTCAGCACCACATCAAGCGGCGGTTTATTGAGCTCGTAAATCTGATCGGGCGTAAACCAACCGATTTCCCCGCCTTCCAATGCCCGCGGATCCCCTTCCCAATGTCGGCAGGTGTAAAGCGCAATGACAATGATCTTGCCGTCGGTCGCCGCATCGCCTCTCGCTTCAGCGATAGAGCTATGCGATTCGAGGACGGCTTTGATCCCGAGCTCTTCATGAAGCTCGCGAATCAAAGCTTCGTGTTGAGTTTCAGATACTTCCACTTTGCCGCCCGGAAATTCCCACAAGCCACCATGATGTTTGTGTGCAGGCCTCTTGTGCATCAGCCAGAGGCTATCCTCCCGCTGCAGAGCGCCAGCCACCACGAGCGTGAATGTCGGATTTTTTTCCAAACTTCAGTCCCCTCTCAACACTTTTTTAACACCCTACAGCGCAGAAGGCCCTCATCAGGACGTAAACACAGGGGTTTGTCCATGAAATTGCCGACTTTCCTTAAGCGTATCGGAAGCGACAATTCCGGGGCAACTGCCGTCGAATACGGATTGATCGCAAGTTTGATCGTCATCGCATCCATGGGGGCATTTGGTTCGGTTACGGACGAGAATGCCAGGATGTGGAACACGGTTGAGGCTGCGATGGTGGAGGTGGGATCAGGGTAACCATTTTGAAAGCATCCGAATTAGGATTTTTTCAATGGCTACTGATTAAACCTCTACTAGTTCGATTGGGTTTCTCAATCGGACACGGGTACCGAAGACTGAACCAGGAGACTACTAATGACTTTCTTCAACAAGCTGCTCAAAGACGAGCAAGGCGCGACTGCAATTGAATACGGCCTAATCGCAGCACTGATCGCAGTTGCTGCTATCACTGCAATGGGCGCTGTAGGTGACCAGCTGGACAACACCTTCACTACCGTTTCGGACGAAATGGCAAACGCCTAATAGTCGATCGGCATCGCCGAAAAGCGAAGCGGCGGGGATTTCCCCGCCGCTTTTCTTTTGTGCGCTGTAAAACTTTCGTGAGACGCGCCTAGCGTGACTTGATCACAATCTTGACTTGTTGACCGGCCTGCAGCTGATCATTGCTGCCCAATCCATTCAAGAGGCGGAAACGCGCCTCTTTCGCATCATCAAACGCCATACGCTGCGCCAACGAAGCGACCGACTCGCCGCGCTGTACGGTTACAACATCAATCCGTCGCGGCACGACATTGGCCGCCTCACTCGCTGTAATGCGCCGCATCGACCGGAACATGGCCGTAAAGACATCAGCCCGTCCCGCCGGCGCAATCGCCTGAAAGTGGTACGCGCGATCGTTCGCGAATTCATAGGCATAGATTACGACATCAACCTGGCTGTTGCCATTGTTTACCCTCGCAACCCCATAGGCCGCCGGAATGCCGTTAATGGTTGTGCGTTCCAGAGTTTGCGGAGCCAGTTGTTGCTGCTCGCCTCCCAGCGCTGTAAACTGCTGGCGAACATATGTCTCCAGATTGCCATTGTACGGGGCCAGCGTCATTTGCGCGCGTCCGGACTGACCGTTAATCGTCACCGCCCGCGTGCCGTTCATCATGTAAAAACCTTGCGGAGCTGTGAAAGCCAGTCGCAGCACTGGGTGGATAAAAGTGCTCCCTTCTATGATCCCTTGTTCAGGGTCATCGCCATAGACCAGACCGTCAATCCGATTGAGGAACGTGTTCCGGTTTGTGACCGTACCAGGCAGACCCTCGGCCTTAGCCAGTGCGGTGCGTACACGGCTGGCGGGATCGGGGTGAGTCGATGCCCACGCCGGCGGTCGTGCATCGCCCCTGCCCTGTAGCTGCGCATCCAATGCATTTTGCGCGGCCAAACTGGAAAGGACCGTCCCCATCGCGCGCGGATCATAGCCGGCAGAGGTCAGATACTGGATGCCGAGATCATCCGCCTGCAATTCCTGACTGCGCGAAAACTTGAGCGTAAGAAGCTGGGAGCCCTGCAAAAGCCCCCGGCTGAGAGTGTTGCCGATCTCGCTATTACCGAGCAGCACCCCGGACAGGATCGCGCCAAGACCGCCAAGCAACGTATTGCGCTGCGCAGTCTGTTGACGTCGTTGAGAGTGGCGGGCCGCGACATGCGCCACCTCATGCCCCATCACTCCAGCCAATTCGGCCTCGTTATTCATCAAAGTGACCAACTGGCGGGTCGTATAGACATAGCCGCCTGGCACCGCGAAAGCATTGTTGACCGAGCTGTTCAGCAGCGAAACCGTGAAACTGTCGCGCGCATTGCCAAGACCGGACTGCACAGCCACATTCTTTGTCACTTGCTCTACATACTGCGCTTGCGGCCCAGTCAGCGCGCCGCCGAATTCAGCCAGTAATTGCGGGTGGTATTGTGCGCCCTGCTGCGCCTCTTGCTGTGTGATTGGAGTCGAAGCGCTGGGGATGCTGCTCCCGCCCATACAACCGGTGAGCGCCAGACTGAACGAAGCCGCCGTCGTCAGTGCCAATGCTTTGCGCGAAAAAGCCATGAATTCTCTCCGTTTTTCAGCGTCAGCGCCCCACCTCGCGCCTTAGTGAACGCGCGCAGCATCGCGCATCGCAGCCTTCGCTGCAAGGGCGGTCATCGGCAATGTAAAACGATTTAACTTGTACCAATCTGCAGGAAGCGATCTTCGCGCATCCGGCGAATCTCATCCGAAGGCATCTTGCCAAGCTTCTCAAGCTCTTCAGCAATCGCATTACCAAGGCTGCGCGCCATTGCCTCAGGAGCACGGTGAGCGCCGCCAACCGGCTCCTTCACGATCCGGTCAATAACCTTCAATCGCTTCAGGTGTTGCGCGGTAACGCGCATCGCTTCAGCAGCGTCCGGCGCCTTTTCAGCGGTACGCCAGAGGATTGAAGCACAACCTTCGGGAGAGATCACAGAATAGACTGCATGTTCGAGCATAAGCACGCGCTCTGCACTCGCCAATGCGACTGCGCCGCCAGAGCCGCCCTCGCCTACGATGGTCGACACCATGGGTGTTGGCAAAGCCAGACATGCCTCTGTCGAGCGAGCAATCGCCTCTGCCTGGCCGCGTTCCTCTGCTTCTACGCCGGGAAACGCGCCAGATGTGTCCACCAGTGTGACCACTGGGAGATCGAACCGGCCGGCCAGTTCCATCAAGCGGATTGCCTTGCGATAGCCCTCTGGCTTGCCCATGCCGAAATTGTGTTTGAGGCGTGTCTCGGTATCGTGGCCTTTCTCATGGCCGATCAAGACGACGCGCTTGCCCTTCAATCGGGCAAACCCGCCCTGAATCGCTTCATCATTGCCGTAGTAACGATCACCGCCCAATGGCACGAATTCGTCAAAGGCGTGCATGATGTAATCGCGCAAATGCGGCCGCTGCGGATGCCGTGCGACCTGCGTCTTTTGCCAAGGGGTAAGCGAGGCATAAGTGCTCGCCAGAAGATCCCTGCTTTTTTGCTCGAGCCGCTTGAGCTCGGCGCCGACATTGACCTCGTCATTGTCGGCAGCGGCGCGCAGTTCTGCGATCCGCTCTTCGAGCTTGGAAATCGGCTTCTCGAATTCGAGATATGAAATCATGCCGCTGCGCTAGTCCTATGTTGCGTTTCGAGCAAGAGGATGTCGCGCATTTACGAGCGCGACCAAGCGGGCGGCATCGACATGGGTGTAGATTTGCGTTGTGGAAATATCCGCATGTCCCAGCAGTGTTTGGAGTACGCGCAAGTCAGCTCCACCTTCCAGGAGATGAGTCGCGAAAGCATGGCGCAACACGTGCGGACTAACCGAACTGGGATCTATATCGGCCCGCAAAGCCAGCTCCTTCAACATTTGGTAGAGGCGCACACGGGTCAGATGACTGGCACGCGATGGGAAGAGAAAGCGTGCGGCAGCACCTGATGGGGTCCCACGAACCACCATCCATCGCGCGATTGCCTCTTTGGCCCGCTCGCTGACAGGGACCATGCGCGCTTGTCCGCCCTTGCCCATCACAGCGAGCAATGGCGCATCGCGCGGGACCGACGATACCGGGAGCGAGACGAGTTCACTCGCCCGCAATCCAGATCCATAGAGCAATTCCAGCAAGGCCAATTGACGGGCCGCTGCGGGCTTGCCGCTGCCCGCCTCCAGTTCCGCTCTACTGAAAAGTTTGTCGACGTCTTCATGCGAGAGAATTTTGGGCAAGGGTCGCCGTGCGCGCGGTTTGGGAAGCGCATTGGAAGGATCGTCACCGCGCCAGCCTTCATCGACCGCAAATCCGAAAAATTGTCGCAGCGCCGAGCTTTTGCGCGACACAGTTGAGGGTGCAAGTCCTGACCATGCTGCGGCCAGTTTCTGCACATCATCGCGCGATGCCTTTGCCAGGTCTCCGATAAATTCTTCCACACCCTCCAGGTCGCGCCGATACGCCGCCAGCGTATTGACCGCTGCCCCGCGTTCGGCTGCCAACATGTCGAGAAAGGCTTCGCTAGCCGCGCCCATGACCTAAACGCGCGCGATCGCCTCTGCAGCGATCATTCGGGCTTCCGCGTTCAGTCCAACTCGGTGCAATGCGGAAACGATGTAATAGAGGTGGCGCGGGGTCATGCGGTCCCATCCCTCGCCTTGCATTCCCAACCCTGCAAGCAACGCGACCAATGCCGCATTATTGACTTCCGCCGCCTGTGTGATGGCGCGTGACCAGCGGCTTTCGCGGGTTAGATCTGCCTCTGTTCGACTGGCAAAGTCGCTAAGATCGCTAGGAGCAATTCGTTCGAGGCCGGCCAATCCCGCCAGCAGAAACTGCGAACGGCGGTAATCTGCGCTGCTATCATCATCGATGAAGCTATCGATCGCTTCGCGCGGCTCAATTCGCCCAACCGCGTCGCGCCCAACCGCGATCAGCGCCCATGCGTCACTTCCCTGCTGGACTGTTTGAGACCAGGCTGCTGCATCGCGGTCCAGACCAGCTGTGAGCATGGACGAAATCAGAATCGGTGCATGTTCTACAAGGTCGGGTGTCGCTGGGATCCTTGCGGCAGCATAAGCTGTCAGCACCAAGCGGCCATAGTCGGGGAAATCCTCATTCTCCCAGATCGACTGCATAGCTGAGACTCGCTCTGCCGCAGTGTCCGCAACATAGGCTTCGCGCAGCAATGTCGCACGGTCGGCGGCCTGCCCGATAATATTCTCATTGGCGTAAACTTGGCTGTAGAGATCAATCGCGGCCTGCGAAGAGAAGATGCCTTCACGCGCTGCTCGATCTGCGCCGATCGCCCGCTGTTGCAAGGACACGGTCGGCGTTGCCGCCCAAACCCGCTCGTAATAGGGTTTTACATCTGCCCGGAATGCCTCAGGAATCTCCTCTCCCACCGCGTTTGCGATTGCAAAGCGCCAAGGATTGATTGCGTCCACGCCTTCCCATTCAACATCAACCGCTCTGCGGCCTCGCCCGGCAGCGCCAGCCAATCGTTGAGCCAGCAAGACATCAATACTCGGAGCGATTTCGTCGCGCAGCGCCCGATCAAGCTGACGCCCGCCCAATACGCTCTCGCCCGCATAGGAATTGCAGATTGCGCCAAGCATGCGCCATTGCGGGTCTTCGCGTTCCGAACCGCGCAAACGAACAACCGGACAGGTGCCGATCAGGTCAGTCGTAGCGATGTACGCTTCGAGCCCGGCGTCAACGAGCGTCGCATCCCAATTCCCTGTATCGATGTCCTGAAGCATTGAGCGCGAGGCAGCATACTCAGACAAGCCATTCAGCGCTTTAACGCGCAGCGCAGCAAACTCGACCGCGTTGAGGCCTTCGGGTGCCTCCATTCGGCTCGCAAGAGCACGGCGAAGCAGAATATGCCCCCAACGCGATACAACCGGTCCGTCCAGACCGTCTAAAACAGCGCGAATCAGTGCCGGCGATTGCCGCGCCAGTGATCCGTGCGGAAAGCCGCCCTCATCACTATCGACCAGCCCTACTCGCGTCATCGCGCGCCGAGCAGCCGGCGGAATGTCGTAGCTAGGGCTTAGGCCAAGAAGATCGTCCAAGTCATCCGGTGACATCTCTTCGAGTTCCTCGAGTGTAGGAATCGACGAGAAATCAAACTGGGAAAGGTCGCGCAACGGATCGCCTACTCCCGGTATTGGTTGCACTGTTGGCACTTCCGGGACCTGAGGTTGCCCCGGTACAGGAGCTCTTGGTGCAGCTGGAGCCGCGGGTATCGGTGTCGGCGAAGGCTCGGGATCGTCAAACCCTGGCGGCAGCAGTGACTCTGGCGCGTCTTGCGCCGCAACGAAACTGGCGCTGAGTGCAATTGCGGCAACGCCTGCGCTGATCCATGTTTTGCGAGTCATTGTTCTGCCAGCTCCGGAATGGCAATTTCCTGCGAAATCGGGTGCAATGCCTCTTCTCCGCCATCGAACCAAGCCAGGCCAAGGATTCCGACCAAAGCGGCAATCGCCAGCCCAACGCGCTTGGCGCGCAGCCCACGCTTTTGCGAAGTCACACCAACCGAGTCATCCATGGAAAGAATTGTGCTGCGTCTGCTTACCATATTGCATGGCCGATAGCCGATCTATAGGCCGCTCTGCAATGACTGACGCACAGCCTATTCTCAATGAAGAGCGGATTGCCGGAATCATCAACCGGCTGAACCGCCCCATTGCTTTGGTCGGGCTAATGGGCGTGGGCAAGTCGACGATCGGAAGGCGACTGGCCAATGCGCTTGACCGCGCGTTTATCGATGCGGACGACGAAATAGAAGACGCCGCCCAGCGCAAGATTTCGGAAATCTTCGAACAATTCGGCGAGGACTATTTTCGCGATGGAGAACGGCGCGTGATTGCCCGCCTGATCGAAGGACATGACGGCGTGATCGCGACGGGTGGCGGAGCATTCGTAAACGACGAAACGCGCGCGCTGCTTCTGGAAAATTCGATTGCGGTTTGGATTGACTGCGACATCGACACTTTGGTCGAGCGCACGGCGCGCAAGAACACCCGTCCGCTGCTCAAAACCGGCGACCCTCGTGAAATACTCTCCAATCTCTACGAAGATCGCAAGGGCTTCTATTCGCAGGCACAAATCCATGTCATGAGCGACGCCGGCCCGCACGATTACACTGTGACCAAAATTCTGGAGGCGCTCGACTCATGGCTGTGATCCCGGTCCAACTTGCTGGTCGAAGCTATAATGTACTGGTTGAGCACGGCTTGCGCGACGATGTCGCGAATGTTGCTTCAGCATTCTTGCGCAAAGACATTGTACCGATTGTCGCCGATGCAAATGCGAAAGCGCATCATGGCGAACGTCTTGAAGCTGCCTTGGCTGCGGCTGGCCGCAAGGCTGCGTGGTTTGAGGTCGCATCCGGAGAAGCCTCCAAGAGCTGGCAAGGCTTGCAGGAACTGACCGACTGGCTGCTTGCGCAAGGCGTCGAGCGTGGCGATCATGTATTTGCTTTGGGCGGCGGTGTAGTAGGCGATCTGACCGGATTTGCCTGCGCAATTCTGAAGCGTGGCTGCGGCTTCGTGCAAATCCCCACCACCTTGCTCGCCCAAGTGGATTCGGGCGTTGGTGGAAAGACCGCTATTAACACTGCGGCAGGCAAAAACCTGATCGGAGCGTTCCATCAGCCCGCGCTCGTCCTGATCGACCCGGCCACACTCGACACATTGCCGGATCGAGAGATGCGCGCAGGCTATGCCGAAGTGATCAAATACGGCATTCTGGGTGATCGCGAGTTTTTCGATTGGCTCGCCGAAAACGGCCAAAAAGTAGTCGCACGCGATCCAGATGCACTTGTCCATGCGATTTCCACCAGCGTCGCGGCCAAGGCGCGGATTGTCGCGGAGGATGAGCGCGAGACCAGCGGCGCGCGGGCGTTACTAAATCTGGGTCACACCTTCGGTCATGCGCTCGAAGCCGAGACCGGATTTTCGGACAAGCTCCTGCATGGCGAAGGCGTTGCCCTCGGCATGGTACTCGCCGCCCGCTATTCGGCGCGGCGCGGACTAGTCAGCGATGAAGACGCCGCATTGGTTGCCCGCGCTATCGCGGCATCCGGCCTGCCATCCGAGATTTCACAGCTTGGGCTTGATTGCGATGGCCGCAAATTGGCGGACCATATGTTGCACGACAAAAAGATGGAATCCGGCACTTTGCCGTTCATTTTACTGCGCAGCATAGGCGCGGCATATCTGGCCAAAGACGTAGCTCTGGATGACGTTGCAAGCTTCCTCGACGAGCAGCTTCAATGAGGCTAGATCGGCGATAAAGGCAGACATGAGGGGAGTTCTGCATGACCGTTTCCGAAGCCACACCAGAGCTTGATTTCGATTGGGAAGATAAAAGCTTTCTCGGCCACCCAAAGGGGCTTGGCTATCTCGCGTTTACTGAAGCGTGGGAGCGTTTCAGCTTTTACGGCATGCAGGCACTGTTGGTGCTCTACATGGTCAATTTTCTGCTCTTGCCGGGCAATGTCGAGCAAGTTGCAGGCATCGAGCAGTTACGCGCGCTCTATGGCGGCCTGGAAGGACAAGCCTTCGCTAGCGCAATCTTCGGCACCTATGCCGCGACGGTGTATCTGACGCCCATTTTTGGCGGGTTGCTGGCTGACCGAGTTCTGGGCAAACGGCGCACGGTGCTGCTCGGCGCGATCACCATGGCGCTGGGTCACTTCCTGATGGCGTTCAACGTCACTTTCCTGTTTGCGCTCCTGTGCCTGATCCTTGGTTCCGGAATGTTCAAAGGAAATATCTCCAGTCAGGTGGGCAGCCTCTATAGGCCAGAAGACCTGCGCCGCGCCGATGCCTTCCAGATCTTCTATCTGGGCATCAATGCAGGCGTGATTGCGAGCCCGCTGGTGGTTGGCACGCTGGGTGAAACCATGGGTTGGCATTGGGGGTTTGGCGCGGCGGGTGTCGGCATGCTGATCGGCCTTGTGATCTATGTCGCAGGTCAGAAGTATTTGCCCAAAGAGCATTTCGACGTCGCAGCGAAGACGGCAAAGGCAGCGCGGGATCCGATGTCCCGCAAGGACTGGCTCGCCACCATTGCACTGCTGCTGTTGATCCCTGTTCTGGCCGTCGCAATCGTTCCCAACAACCAGATATTCAACGCCTATCTGGTGTGGGGAGACCAGCAATTTGCGCTTTACTGGGGTGACGAGAAGCTTCCTACGACTTGGCTTATTACGCTCGATGCTGTCGTATCTGTCAGCTTCCTCGCCGGTGTTGCCGCCTTTTACCGTTGGTGGAAAACGAAATGGCAGGAGCCCGATGAACTCTCCAAAATCATCATCGGATCAGTTTTCTCGATCGGCGGCATGGCCTGCCTTTATATGGCCGCCGCAACGACACCTGCGGGCGAGAAGATCGGCCTGTTCTGGCCGGTCATGTTCCACATCGTGAACTCGATTGGCTTTGCGCATATGTTACCCGTCAGCCTTGCGCTGTTTGCGCGGCTCGCGCCCAAACAGATATCCGGAACGGTGATCGGGCTTTACTTCCTGGCATTCTTCGCCGGCAATTCGATGGTGGGCTATGTCGGTGGTTGGTTCGAAACTATGCCGGTGACGCAGTTCTGGCTGATCCACATGGGATTTGCCGCAGCCGCCGGCGTGGTCTTCGTACTCTTCAAACTGCTGTTGGCGCCTCGCCTGATGCACAGCGCAGAGCCAGAGGATGTCGCGTTATCATGACCCGTTTCATCGATCTCTCGATCCCTATCACGAATGACGTGATTTCCGATCCGGAGGTGATGCGTCCCAAGGTCACCTACATGACCCACGAGAACACGTGGGAGCAGATCGCGATGTTCTTTCCGGGCCTGGAAAAGGATGATTTGCCCGACGGTGAGGGATGGGCAGTCGAATTCCTTGAGCTGTCCACGCACAATGGCACGCATATGGATGCGCCGTGGCATTACCATTCAACCACAGATGATGGCGGGCGCCCTGCCCCGAGTATTGATGAGGCGCCGCTGGACCGATTCTTCCGGCCCGGCGTGAGGCTCGATTTCAGTCACTTGCCGCAAGGTCATGTCGTGAGCGCGGCAGAGCTGGAACAGGCATTCCACAACATCGGCTACGAGCTGCAGCCGCTCGACATCGTGCTGATCCAGTCGGGCGCTGAGTACGGCACTGACAATTTCACTGATCAAGGTGTGGGACTTGGTGCAGAGGCAACCTTGTGGCTGACGGAACGCGGCGTGGAAGTCGTCGGCACCGATGCGTGGAGCTGGGACGCCCCCTTCAGCTATACCGCGAAGCGATGGGCCGAGACCAAGGATCCATCGATCATATGGGAAGGGCATAAGGCCGGGCGAATCCGCCCCTACTACCAGATCGAAAAGCTGACGAATCTGACCGAACTGCCCGATTTCGGCTTTACTTTCAGTTGCTTCCCCGTGAAGATCGAACGCGCCAGCGCAGGATGGATCAGAGCGGTTGCAATCATGGAGAATTAACTATGCGGGTAGGCAAGACTTCCTTGGCGGATGACCAAGTTTGCGACCTGCTCGAAGCGCATCAAAGCAATATGTATGAAATTTCGCCTCCCGGTACATCTTTCGCGCTCGACTTAACCGGTCTCTCAGGCCCGACGATTTCCCTGTTCGGGGCTTGGGAGGACAACACGCTGATGGCGGTGGGCGCGCTCAATCGACTGTCGGATACCGAAGCCGAAATCAAGTCTATGCGCACCCATGCAGACCATCTGGGTAAAGGCGCAGCTCAAGCCGTTCTGAGCCTGATCCTGGAAACCGCAAGAACTGAGGGCGTTGCACGGATCAGCCTTGAAACAGGCACCAGCGACGACTTCAAACCGGCGATAAGACTCTATCTCAAAAACGGATTTGTGCCGGGTGAGGCGTTTGCTGACTACGCGAACGGTCCGCACAACCAGTGCTATCACTTGGATCTCCAGCCCGAAGAATAGCGCCGCCCTCTTTCTAAACCATTGGTTTGTTGGGACATTATTCACAAAAGCATGTCTTTTACGGATGTCTAAAGGAGACAAACATTGCGCCCACTATTGGCCATTCCCCTATTCGCCTTGCTTGCGAGCGCCCCAGCATTAGCAAATGGGTCTGGAACAATGTCCCGCCCGACCGAGGCTGACTATGCGACTGCGGCGAATACAGTACAACCTGTACTCGATAGCCTCAAAGCAGGACAGGCCCGGCAAGCTATCGATAGAGCCTTTAGCGAAAATCCAATGTTGGATCAGGTCAGGGGCCAATTGCCCGTTTTGGTCGGCCAGATCACCACGATCATGGAAATCTATGGGCCAATCGAGCAGTGTGAACTGGCGAAACGAGACCATGTAGGTTCAATGTTCGTAAAACTAACTTATGTCTGCCAGCATGAGCGGTTCCTGACAGTTTGGAATTTCAGGGTAGCAGAGACCGGTAACGGGTGTATCATCTCTCAGGTCGACTTTAAAGACGTAGAATAGAAGCCGCGCTATTCGAGTTCCAGAATGATCGCATCCACCGCCAGGCTCTCGCCCTCGCCCGCGTTGATCTTGGTAACAACCGCCTGTTTCTCCGCGCGCAGGATGTTTTCCATCTTCATCGCTTCAACAGTAGCCAGCGGCTGTCCGGGTTGAACTTCTTCGCCTTCCTGGACATGCAGCTTCATCAGCAGTCCCGGCATTGGGCAGATGAGCAGCTTGGAAAGATCAGGCGGCTCTTTCTCGATCATATGGCCCGCCAGATGCGCAATTCGCGCTGGTAGCACGCGCAGAATATGCGTCGCGCCGCGCGTTGTGATGGCATATCCGGTGTGATTGCGGGCAAGCTGGATCGTCAGCGCTTCGTCACCCAGTTCGACGTCCACGATCTTCTCGCCCGGTGTATAGTCGAAGCTGAGTTCGACCGGCTCACCATCGACGGTGATCGAATCCTCTTCCAGCATAACGGCGTATTCTGTGTCACCGATCTTCACCGCCCAATCGCCCGGTGCATAAAGGGCGCCGTCAAGTTGCTGGTCAATGCGCCGCGCGCGGTCAGCATCGATGGTTGCGATTACGCCGCCGATTGCCGCCAATCCGCGCAGCAATTCCGCAGACGTTGCGGCGCCTTCAAAACCGTCCGGATATTCCTCTGCGATAAAGCCAGTGGTCAGTTCGCCCGAACGGAACCTGTGATGTTGCATGATGGCGCTAAGGAAATCGACATTGTGCCCCAACCCCTTGATGCGAAAGGCATCGAGCGCCTGGATTTGCAAATCCGCCGCCTCATCGCGTGTCTCGCCCCAGGTGATCAGCTTGGCGATCATCGGGTCATAGAACATGCTAACCTCGCCGCCTTCATAAACGCCGTCATCCACGCGCACGCCATCAACGCCGCGGCGGCCATTGGCGCTGCCATCGTCGGTCCAGCCTTCAAGCGGCGGTTGATATTCGATCAAGCGGCCCGTGGAAGGCAGGAAGCCGCGATAGGGATCTTCGGCATAGACGCGGTTCTCAATTGCCCAGCCATCGATGCCGATATCGTCCTGCGCCATGGCCAACTTTTCGCCAGCAGCCACGCGGATCATCTGTTCGACCAGATCGATGCCGGTGATCGCTTCGGTGACGGGATGCTCCACCTGAAGGCGGGTGTTCATTTCGAGGAAGTAGAAGCTCTCGCCAGTGGTGTCCGCGCCGCTAACGATCAACTCGACGGTGCCTGCGGAATGGTAATCCACTGCCTTGGACAGCGCGACACATTGCTCGCCCATCGCCTTGCGCATTTTGGGCGTGACAAATGGCGATGGCGCCTCTTCTACCACCTTCTGGTGGCGACGTTGAATACTGCATTCGCGCTCGTTCAGATAAAGCACATTGCCATGCTTATCGCCCAGAATCTGGATTTCGATGTGGCGCGGGTCTTCGATAAATTTCTCGATGAAAACACGATCATCGCCGAAGGAGTTCAGCCCTTCTCGCTTGGTCGCTTCGAAGCCTTCGCGCACATCCTTTTCGCTATAGGCAAGCCGCATACCTTTGCCGCCGCCGCCCGCGCTGGCCTTCATCATCACCGGATAGCCGATGTCATTGCTGATCTCGACCGCGTGTTCGGTGTCGCGGATTTCGCCGACAAAGCCGGGCACCACATTGACGCCGGCTTCCTTGGCTAGTTTCTTGGATTCGATCTTGTCACCCATCGCCGCGATCGCATTCGCAGGCGGGCCGATGAACGCAATGTTTTCGGCGGCGAGAGCCTCTACGAAGCTCGCACGCTCGGACAGGAAGCCATAGCCTGGGTGCACGGCCTCTGCGCCGGTCTGCTTGCACGCCTCGATGATCTTGTCCGCGATCAGATAGCTTTCAGCGGCGGGTGGCGTGCCGATATGCACGGCTTCGTCTGCCATCTTGACGAAGGGCGCGCGCGCATCAGCATCGGAATAGACTGCTACAGTCTGGATACCCATGCGGCGGGCGGTCTTGATAACACGGCAAGCGATTTCACCGCGATTGGCAATCAGGATCTTGGAAAACAAACGGGCCTCCGGATGTGGCATCTGCGTGTTACGCCTATGCCGCGCCCAGAGGCCCGTATCAAGCCAGCGTTTCAGCTAGTCCGTCTGCGATTAGCCCTCTTCATCCTCATCCGGATGAATGTGACCGATGTGGCGTTCGCGCTCTGCAATAAGAGAAGTGTACTCCTGCCAGATCTTGTCCGCTTCTTCCTCGCCGCCAGCCAACTCGTTAAAGGCAGCCGCCCATGCGCCGCCATCGGCAGCGGAAGCGTAGCCCAGCTGTTCGATGCCATGATCCATTTTGAAGAAAACCATCATGTGCCACTTACCCGTATTCATGTGGACCATGACCGGACCATCGCGACCGACGGCTTCATCTGTCTTTTCAAACATAGCGATGATTTCTTGCGCGCGGCCTTGCTTGCCCTCCTTGAAACGGACAAGATTTACCCGGTACCAGTCTTGCTTGAGCTGTTCCGGTTTATCCGCACTGTGGCCATCTGCGAGAGCAGGTGCAGCACCAGCCCCCATCGTGGTAGCCAGTGCAAAAGCTGCTGCTGTTAGTAGAATTTTACGCATATGCCTTCAGCCCCCCTTTTTGGGATTTGCGACCCGATGTGTTCTCTCTAGGCCCTTATTGACCTGTTTGTAAATTGCGCACGCCTAAAGCATAATTTTATTGCGCGGCTTTACTCCGCAGCCTCATCCAGTGGAGGCATATTGTGGCCGAGCAGGGTCAGGATATCGGCTGCGCATTCGATCACATTCGAACCAGGTCCGTAGATCCCCTGCACGCCCTTTTCGCGCAGGAATTCATAATCTTGTGGCGGAATCACCCCGCCTGCAGTCACTTTGATATCGGGCCGGCCAGCATCGCGCAGCAGCTGGATCAATTCTGGGATCAGAGTTTTGTGACCCGCCGCAAGCGAGCTTGCGCCCACGACATCAACTTGTTTCTGGAGCGCCAAGGCTGCGGCTTCCTTTGGGGTCTGGAACAGTGGGCCTGATATGACTTCAAAGCCCATGTCGGCAAAAGCGCTCGCGATCACATTGGCACCGCGATCGTGCCCGTCCTGCCCCATCTTCGCGACCATAATGCGCGGTTTCCGCTCTAACCTGCGGGTGACCGCTCCGACCCCATCAAGCACCTGCACCCAACGCTGATCAAATTCGTAGGCGGTTTTGTAGACGCCGCTCACAGGCTGTGGTGTCGCATCATGGCGGCCGAACACGGCCTCCATTGCCGCCGAAATCTCGCCAAGAGTGGCATCATGCCTCGCAGCTTCGACCGCACGCGCCAACAGATTGGTATCGCCGGCCTTTTCCAACTCTTCGATGACCGAAGGCGGAAGCGGGATGCCATTCTCATCGCGCCCAGTCCGCAACGCCTCGCTATTTGCGCCTGGAGTGGCGGCGGCCGCTTCCTCGAGTGCCTTCAGCGCCGCCTGACAGGCTGCTTCGTCGCGGTTCGCGCGCACTTGCTTCAAGCGCTCGATCTGGCCGATACGAACTTTGTTATTGTCCACTTCGAGCGTCTCGAGATGCTCTTCCTTGTCGAGACGGTATTTGTTCACGCCAACGATCACCGTATCGCCGCGATCCACACTGGTCTGCTTTTCCGCAGCCGCGCGTTCAATCGCAGCTTTTGGAGCACCCGTATCGACATAAGCGGTCATTCCGCCGGCCTCATCGACTTCGACAATCACCCTTTCGGCTTCCTCAACCAGTTTCGCGGTCAATGCTTCGATGTAGTAACTCCCGCCAAGCGGATCGACGACGTTTGTGATGCCGCTTTCTTCCTGCAGAACGAGCTGCGTGTTGCGAGCAATCCGCGCTGAGAAGTCCGTAGGTAACGCTATGGCCTCGTCCAGTGCGTTTGTGTGCAGGCTTTGCGTGCCGCCCAGCGTCGCGGCCATCGCCTCCACCGTCGTGCGGATGACGTTGTTGTACGGGTCTTGCTCTTGCAGCGAAACGCCCGACGTCTGGCAATGGGTGCGCAGCATCTTTGAACGCTCCTGCTTCGCGCCCAACCCATCCATTATCCTGTACCACAGGGTCCGCGCGGCGCGTAGCTTCGCAATCTCCATGAAGAAGTTCATGCCGATGCCGAAGAAGAACGAAAGGCGCCCGGCAAACGCATCAATATCCAGCCCTGCGGCCATCGCGCGCTGCACATATTCCTTGCCGTCAGCGATAGTGAAGGCGAGCTCTTGCACCGCGGTCGCCCCGGCTTCATGCATGTGATATCCGGAGATCGAAATGCTGTTGAATTTCGGCATGTTGGCGGAGGTGTAGCCGATGATGTCCGACACAATCCGCATGCTCGGCTCAGGCGGATAGATGTAAGTATTCCGGACCATGAATTCCTTCAGGATGTCGTTCTGGATCGTGCCCGAAAGCTGTTCGGGCGAGACGCCCTGACGCTCGCCTGCAACGATGTAGAACGCCAACACCGGGATCACAGCGCCGTTCATCGTCATGCTGACGCTCATGGTGCCGAGCGGGATCTGATCGAACAGGATTTCCATGTCCTTGACGGTGTCGATCGCAACGCCCGCCTTGCCGACATCGCCAACAACTCGCGGGTGGTCGGAATCATAGCCGCGGTGTGTCGCCAGATCGAACGCGACCGACAACCCCTTCTGACCTGCCGCCAGATTGCGGCGATAGAATGCGTTCGATTCCTCTGCAGTCGAGAAGCCTGCATACTGCCGGATCGTCCACGGACGGCCCGCATACATGCTAGCCTTGACGCCGCGCGTGAACGGAGCGAATCCCGGAAGCCCAGGGTCAACGCTGTCGGCATCAGTATAAAGCGGCTTTATGTCGAAGCCTTCGGGCGTTCCCCAACTCAGGTCGCGGCCCTTCACTTCCTTGTCGGCAAGCGCTTCCCACTCAGATACGGTCGGTTTTTCAGTCATAGCCCGGCTCTTAGCACAGTTGGATCAGCGCGGAAGTCTGCGGCGAGCTTACTTCCCCTTAAACTCCGCCTTGCGCTTCTGCAGGAATGCCATGCCGCCTTCCTTCGCATCTTCGCTCCGGCCCGCAATGTGCTGAGCCTCTGCTTCTGCGAGAAGCACTTGCTGGAGCGAACCATCGAGCGCCGCCGCAATGTTGCGCTTCATCGCCGCGTAGGCCAGCGTTGGCCCATTCGCGAGTTTGCCCGCTAATGCACGCGCTTCATCCATCAAGGCATCATGCTCGACCGCCTTATAGATCAGACCCCATTCTTCGGCCTGTTCTGCCCCGATCTTCTCGCCCAGCATCATCATTCGAGTGGCGCGCGCACGGCCGATGGCACGGGCGAGCAGCCAGGTAGAGCCGCCATCGGGAACCAGGCCGATATTCACGAAAGCTTGCAGGAAGTAGGCATTCTTGCTGGCGATGGTAAAGTCAGCTGCGAGAGCGAGCGAACACCCCACACCTGCTGCCGGGCCGTTCACGGCACAGATCACCGGAACATTTGCGCGGATAAGGTGACTGACCGCAGGGTTATAATGGTTGTTGAGCGCCTCGTGACTACCGCCCTTACCCATCAGAGGGTTGTCATCGCTACGAGCGGACAGATCAGCACCTGAGCAGAACCCCTTGCCCTCACCCGTGATCAGTATAGCGCGCGCATCGCCCAGGTCATAGAACACCTGGCCGATCTCGTCCGCCATAGCGGGAGGCATTGCATTCAAGCGCTCTGGCCGGTTCAAAGTGATGGTGAGCAGTGGACCGTCGCGGTCAACTTTGATGGTTTCGTAGGACATTAATGCGCTCCGTCTTTCGGCGTTTCCATGATCTCCGTAAGCATGCCTTGCATGTCCTTGGGATGGACGAAAAAGATAGGCGTGCCATGCGCACCGATCCGTGTTGGGCCAAGAATACGCTTGCCTAATGCTTCGAATTCCTCGCGCGCCGTAGCGATATCTAGCACTTCGAAGCAGACGTGATGTTGCCCTCCCAACGGGTTCTTCTCGAGGAAATTATTAATCGGAGAATTCGCATCGAAGGGTTCGATCAGCTCAATTTGCGTCCCATTCATGCCCGAATCGGTCGGCGTGTTCACAAAGCAGACCTTCACGCCCTGCTCCGGCAAGTCGAAAGGGTCCTCTATATCTGTCGCCCCCATTGTGTCACGATAATGCGCGATAGAGGCTTCTATTGAAGGCGTTGCCACGCCGATGTGATTGAGACGTCCCAGTTTCATTATTCTACCACCACTTCCGTTTTGACCGAGTTGGCGATGAAGCAGGCATCGTGCGATTTGTGATGCAGCGCATCGACTTCTTCCGCAGTGGGCCGCTTTTCGCCGCAAAACCCGATTTTCGGCTTCAACGTAACCCTGATCATGGCCATCTGGCCACTCTCGTTTTTCTCCATCAGACCTGACGCCTCGTCAACATAGCTATCGACGCAGAAACCGCGCTGAGCCGTGAAAGAAAGAAAGAACAGCATATGGCAGCTGGATAGTGCGGCCACGAATGCCTCTTCCGGATCAACGCCTGCCTCGTCGGAATAGGGCAATGGAACGATATGCGGAGAGGACGATGCCGGAACGACCGCGCCGCCATCGAATTCCCATTCATGCCGGCGGCTATACTTGTTGTCTGTGAAATCTTCGGATTCAGATCGGCGCCAGGATACGGTCGAAGTGTAGATTGCCATGCGTGCGAGCACCTTGTTTGTTTTTTTAAGGTTCGCCGATTGTCATTTTTAGCTCGCTCAATCCAGCACTAAGGTGTGGTGCGGTGTCAAAGTTGTAGGCCCAGCAAGCTCGCGACGCCGAGAACAATAAAAATCACGGCCAAGGACAAATGAAATACCTGAGTTCCTTTGTATCCATCAGAACCGCGTTCAAATCTTTCTGCTGACATCATCTCGCCGAAATCCTCCCCGATATCACCTTTTAGGTCGTTGCAGAGCCAGGCGATCACATTGATGCCAGCAAGTGCAAAACAGACATAAGAAACAGCTCAGCCGTCACAGCGGTACCCTTCAGTTGGAAGAGGAAGCTTAGAGCCTGTCAGTCGTTATTTGCTGACGAATCTGAAACCGTGCGGCGATGCTTTGTCGCCATTCTTCACAGCGGGATATTGTCATGCTTTTTCCACGGGTTCTCGAGCGCCTTGTTGCGCAGCTTACGCAGGCCGAGCGCGATGCGCCGCCGCGTAGAGTGCGGGTAGATCACCTCGTCGATGTATCCGCGCTGCGCCGCCACAAACGGGTTCGCAAACCGGTCTTCATATTCCTTGGTTTTCTCCGCGATCTTGTCCGGATCGTCGCGGTCTTGCCGGAAGATGATCTCCACAGCACCCTTCGCACCCATCACCGCGATTTCCGCGGTCGGCCACGCATAGTTCAAATCACCGCGTAGGTGCTTTGACGCCATCACGTCGTACGCCCCACCATAGGCCTTGCGAGTGATCACAGTGATCTTGGGCACAGTCGCCTCGGCATAGGCGAACAGCAGCTTCGCACCGTGTTTGATAATGCCGTTATGCTCTTGCGCCGTGCCGGGCAGGAAGCCGGGCACATCGACAAAAGTCAGGATCGGAATCTCGAACGCATCGCAGAAGCGCACGAAGCGTGCGGCTTTCTTTGAGCTGTTGATGTCCAGCACGCCCGCCAGAACCATCGGTTGGTTCGCGACGACGCCAACGGTCCGCCCTTCTACCCGGCCGAAGCCGCAGATGATATTCGCCGCATGGGCTGGCTGAACCTCAAAGAAATCGCCTTCGTCCAGCGTCTTCCGGATGACTTCGTGCATGTCATAGGGCTGGTTCGCATTGTCCGGGATCAGCGTGTCGAGGCTGGCTTCGATGCGGTCCCATGGATCATCGGTCGGACGCTCTGGCACGTCTTCGCGATTGCTTAGCGGCAAGTAGTCAAAGAAGGCCCGCGTCGCCATCAGCGCCTCGATATCGTTATCGAACGCGATATCGGCAACGGAAGTCTTGGTGGTATGCGTGATCGCACCGCCCAGCTCTTCTTGCGTCACTTCTTCGTTAGTAACGGTCTTCACAACGTCCGGGCCTGTCACGAACATGTAGGAGCTGTCCTTCACCATGAAGATGAAGTCAGTCATCGCTGGCGAATAGACCGCGCCGCCCGCGCATGGCCCCATAATAAGGCTGATCTGCGGCACCACGCCGCTGGCCAGCACATTGCGCTGGAACACATCTGCATATCCGCCCAGTGAGGCCACGCCTTCCTGAATACGTGCCCCACCGCTGTCATTCAGTCCGATTACCGGCGCGCCATACTTCATCGCGCTTTCCATCACCTTGCAGATTTTTTCCGCGTGGCGTTTCGACAGACTGCCGCCAAAGACAGTGAAGTCTTGCGAATACACGTAGACCAACCGGCCGTTGATCGTGCCGGATCCGGTGACCACGCCATCGCCCGGGATCTTTTGATCCTGCATGCCGAAATCGACGCAGTCATGCTCGACATAGGCGTCCAGCTCTTCAAACGAACCCTCGTCGAGCAGCACGTCCAGCCGCTCACGCGCGGTCAGCTTGCCCTTGGCATGCTGCGCATCGATGCGCTTTTGACCGCCGCCCAATTTGGCAGCAGCACGGCGACGTTCCATTTCGGCTATATTTGCGGACATCAGTCCCCCTGTGATGACTACAGATTTGAGACATCGCCTAGCGAGGCTAGCCCGCCAGCGTCAACGTATCAAAATCGCAGTGTAACCCTGCGTGCGAGTGCGGGTGAAATCGATTCCGCAAATTTGAGCAATCTGGTCATGCCGATATTCGCCTCTGGGCGGTTGGTCTCAATCGCATCAAGAATTTGCGCCGCACATTCAATCGCGGGCATTTTCGACATCGGATTATCCGCATTCATTTGCGTGTCGACAACTGGCGGCAGCGCTTCGATCACGTGGATATTGGTGTCCTTGAGCTGTTCGCGCAAAGTCATCGAATAGCTGCGTAGTCCCGCCTTGGTGGCGCAATAGACCGGCTGACGAGCAGCAGGTGCGATCGCAAGCCCGCTGGTCACGTTGACAATCGCAGCCTCTGGCCTGCGCCCCAGCATCGGGACCAGCGCAGTGGTCAGGCGTATCGGCGCGCTGAGATTGGCGTAAATACAATCGTCCGCCGCATCACTGTCTGGCAATTCCTTGCGGAAATCGTGATCGACCAATTGCCCCGCGTTGTTGACCAGAATGTCGAACTCGCGCTCGCCAATGTCCGCAACCAGCGCATCAACACCTTTCGCGTTGGAAAGACTGGCTTCAATCACTTCGAAGCCTTCTTCCTGCATCGCCTTCATTCGTTCCTTGTTGCGCCCGGTCAGCGCAACATGTGCTCCTTTTAGCTTGAGCAGCCGCGCCAGTTCGCGCCCGATCCCTGCACTGCCCCCGGTGAGCAGAACCGATTTATCTTTCAAATCCATCAGAGTTTCACAATCCCATGTTTGACTAGGCTACGTGCCGTGTCTTCCAGTGTTTGCTCGGCAGAAATGAACTTGAAGCCCAGCACTTCTTCTGTGTGTTTTCCCGATACATCGCGCACATTGCCCAGTTCCGGTTTGATCTGCTTCATCTCTTCCATGAATAGCGCAAGGATGCTGACGAGCCAGTCCGGCATCGGTCGTTTTGGCACCTTGCCAGCGAGTTCGGGCGCGCGTTGCCGAACAATATCCGCCATTTCGCGCAACCAAAGGAATTTTTCCGCAATCGGGAAGCGCTCGCCGCGAACCTTGTCTTCTGGGGCCTCGATCGCCAGGACATGGGTCTTACCCACATCTCGAATATCGGTAACGCCGATACCCATATTCGGGATCATCGGGATCGAACCATCCATGATTTTCTTGATCAGCTCGATACTGGTTGAGAGATCATCACCATAGACCGGCCCGAACACCGCGACCGGATTAACCGAACAAAAGATCATCTCCGGCGCGTTTTCCGCCACCCAGTCGCGCGCGGCACGCTCTGCCACGGTTTTCGATTCGATATAGGGGGCTACGCCAGCATCCAGATTGGTCCAGTCGGTGTGGTCAAAGTGATCCCGGTCGGGGTAACCATAGGCAATCGCAGCGGCAGAGCTTGTCTGCACGAACCTCTTCACGCCAGCATCCTTGGCAAAACGCAACGCGCGCAAGGTACCCTCTCGAGCCGGTACCACCAGCTCGTCCTTGTGCTTGGGAACACCGAGCGGGAAAGGCGACGCAACATGCTCTACAGCGTCACAACCGGCATTGGCCTGAGCCCAGCCGTCGTCGTTCATCAAGTCGGCTTGAAATACTTGCAGGCGCTCGACAGCGTCGGGCCAACGCTCACGCAAACGCGGCTCACTCTTGGCCTTGTTCCTCACAGTGGTGTTGACTGAATAGCCTTTGGCCAGAAGCTGATCGATAACCTCGCCGCCTATATAGCCGGTGCCACCCGTTACGAGCACTTTATCTGCCATTATCTTCTCCCTTGCGGGCAAGACTATATTGGCGGGTTTCAGCGCGCAACTTACTTCAACAGGACAAGCTCCTCGGACATCGTCGGATGGATCGCAACAGTCGCGTCAAAGTCTGCCTTCGTTAGCCCAGCCTTTACCGCCACGGCCGCCGCTTGCATGATTTCCGCAGATTCCGGCCCAATCATGTGAATGCCGACGACTTTGTCATTCGCCGCATCAACCACCATCTTGTAAAGACTGCGCTCATTGCGACCCGCAACCACATTTTTCATCGGACGGAAGTCTGATTGAAAGACCTTGATGTTACCCAACTTATTGCGAGCCTCGCTCTCGGTCATGCCGACGGCAGAGATCGGCGGATGGCTGAACACAGCGCTAGCAACGCAGGAATGGTCAACCACTGTCGGCTTGTCACCAAACACCGTGTCAGCAAAGGCCTGGCCTTCGCGGATTGCAACGGGTGTGAGTTGGATACGGTCTGTCACATCACCCACGGCATAAATGTAGTCGACATTGGTGCGCGAGTATTCGTCGACCTTGATCTGTCCGCGATCGCCCAGATCCACGCCAACATTCTCAAGGCCCAATCCTTCGATATTGGGTACCCGGCCAGTAGCGAACATCACCACGTCCACATCCATATCGTCAGAACCTTCAAGTTCGACATGAAGTGAGCCATCATCGTTCTTCGCAATCGATTTGAAGGTGGTGTTGAAGTTGAACTGGATGCCCTTGGTTATGCTGATCTGAAGCAACCGATCACGCAAAGCTTCGTCATATCCGCGCAACAATTGATCAGAGCGGTTGACGATGCACACCTTGCTGCCAAACTCGTTGAAAATACCGGCAAATTCATTTGCAATATAGCCGCCGCCGGCAATCAGGATGCGCTTCGGCACTTCGTCCAAATGAAACGCTTCGTTGGACGTGATCGCCAAATCGCTGCCTGGGAATTCAGGAACATGCGGACGAGCACCAACCGCGACGAGGATGTATTTCGCCGTGACTACCCTACCATTGGCTAATGTGATTTCGTGCTCACCCGTAATCTCGGCACGTTCCGTGATGACCTCTACATCATGGTTGTCGAGTGTTTCGGTGTAGAGACCGTTCAAGCGGGTTACATCGTCCTGAACAATGTCACGCAGCCGCTTCCAGTCAAAGCTTTTGCCTTCAATGTTCCAGCCAAAGCGTTTGGCATCTTCCAAATCTTCGGCAAAATGCGCACCGTAAACGAGCATCTTCTTCGGCACGCAGCCGCGGATCACACAGGTACCGCCAACGCGGTATTCCTCTGCGACCGCAACTTTGGCCCCATGGGCTGACGCAATACGGCTAGCGCGCACGCCGCCAGAGCCAGCGCCAATAGTGAAGAGGTCGTAATCGTATTCAGCCATCTGCGCGTTCCTTCAAGTGTTGGCGCGATATGGCGGTTGGCACACCAAATGCCAACCGCTCACGCCAATCGGAACGCTATTCGTTCAAGAAGCGCAGATTGTTACGCGCTGGCTGAACGGGGTCCACGGCTTCCGCCGCCGCCGTGCCTTCGCCCGCCGCCCGGCTTACCCCGGAATCCGCCTGAGCGGTTGGGCTTGCCCTTGCGAGCGGTATGCTTCTGCTTGGGCTTACCCTGAGGGCCATTCGAGCCATCTCCGCGAGGGGCATCACGCGCGCCGCCCTTGGGCTTCGGCTTCACGCGAGCACGCTGCCCAGGCGCTGCGCGCTTGGTTGGGCCAACGCCTTCGACCACGGCACGAAAGTTATCCGGCAATGGCAAACGCTCAAACTCTGCGTCTGTACTCTTGCGAATATCCTTCAGGTAATCGCGCTCATCCTCGGCACAAAATGCAATCGCAATGCCGTCCTTGCCTGCACGCGCGGTACGCCCGATACGGTGGACATATTGCTCGGGAACATTGGGCAGCTCGTAATTGATCACGTGGCTAACGCCGGGAATATCAATCCCGCGTGCTGCAACATCGGTAGCCACCAGAATAGGAGTTTTCGCACGCTTGAATTCGTCCAAAGCGCGCTGGCGCTGCGGTTGCGATTTGTTGCCGTGAATGGCGTTTGCCGGAATGCCTGCCTGCGACAGCTTCTTCACGACGCGATCTGCGCCGTGTTTCGTGCGCGTAAAGATCAGCACGCGTTCAAACTTGCCCGGGACCGGGTGACGCTCTTTCAACATCAATTCGAGCAGAGTCTGCTTTTCGTCCTGCTGGACCATGAACAGATATTGATCGATCCGCTCTGCGGTGGTCGCAGCGGGTGTCACGGAGACATGCGCTGGGTTCTTGCAATATTGCCCAACCAGATCCTTGATCGCCTTTGGCATGGTCGCGCTGAAGAACAGCGTCTGGCGATCCTGCGGTACCAATTGGCTGATCCGGCGCAATGCGTGGACAAAGCCGAGGTCGAGCATCTGGTCAGCTTCGTCGAGCACCAGAATTTCAACGCCTGCCAAATTGAACGCCTTCTGATCGATCAGGTCAAGCAAGCGCCCGGGTGTCGCGACGAGAATGTCCGTCCCACGATGCAGCTTGTTGCGGTCCTTGCCGACCGATGTGCCGCCCACAATGCTGTGGACTTTGAGGCCCGCCATCGCGCCGTAATCCTTGGCGCTTTGAGCGATCTGTCCAGCCAGCTCGCGCGTTGGCGCAAGCACCAGCATGCGGCAGCTTTTGAATGGAATACGATTGTCGCTCTCGCGCAAACGATCGATGCTGGGCAGCATGAATGCAGCCGTCTTGCCGGTACCGGTCTGCGCGATGCCTAATAGGTCGCGCCCTTCCAGCACTGGCGGAATAGCCTGCGCCTGGATGGGCGTTGGCGTGTCATAGCCCTTCATATCAAGGGCTTGGAGAACGGGCTGAGACAGCCCGAGATCATTAAATTTAGTCATAGTAACTCGCATTAAATGCGGCGCACAGATGGATTCCAGGTGGAATCATCGCGCGGCGCGGGTGTCAAACGACCCGCGTGAATAGGGAAGTCTTTGGGAAAAAACCGAGGTGCGGCCTAAGCGGATGTTTTCAAATATTCCGCTGCTTCACGCTGGCTCTGGCGCCTCGCTGAGCGGT
>JABDKI010000122.1 GCA_013002295.1 Altererythrobacter sp. | reverse complement strand
GCGCGCGAGGATGCTGCTGAGGCGATCAAGACTCTGCGCATGATAACTTCATCCGGCGCGGTGTTTTCCGAGAGCAACAAGATGCGGCTGATCAAACACAATCCGCAATTGATGGTGTTTGATGCGCTCGGCTCGTCGGAAAGTTCGGGAACGGCGATTGTCATTACCACTGCCGCTGGTTCGAGCGGCGGCGGCAAATTTCAGGCCTTGCCCGGGCGAGAGACAAAGCTGTTCGACGCGGATCTCAATGAAATTAAACCAGGCGAGGAAGGCATTGGCATTGTTGCGCGGTCCGGCCCCTTGCCGCTGGGCTATTTGGGTGAAGACGCGAAAAACGCGAAGACTTTCCCTGAAATTGATGGCCAGCGCTATCTGATGACCGGGGATCAGGCCCGCTGGTGCGCAGACGGCACGATGGAGTTCATCGGGCGCGACAACATGTGCATCAACACCGGCGGCGAGAAAGTCTTCCCCGAGGAAGTCGAGGCGGTCCTCCAAGAGCACACCGGCGTGAAGGATGTGCGCGTGGTTAGCCTGCCCGACCCGCGCTTCGGCCGCAAAGTGGTCGCAGTGGTGCAGCCGGAAAGAGAGGCAGACGGGTTGGAGCAGGCGCTCGACGCGGCGGCGCGCGAAGGATTGGCCGGTTACAAAATCCCGCGCACATATTTCTTCACGGAGCAGTCATTGCGGCTCAACAACGGAAAGCCCGATTACAAGATGGCGCAGGCTCTGGCGGAAGCTTACGGGACCTAGTTCTCGCAACACGCTGCTATTTCAGGCGATGTACGGACACCATGTTTGCTATGTCCGGCTTGTGTTTTGCTTTCAAACACGGTCAATCCGATTAGCTCTTGGCTCGGCCAAGAGAGGAACGGTTATGAAGGACACAAGATCAGAACAGTGGGAGAAGAATAGCCAGCGGTTTGAAGTGCGGCTTCCGCATTCCAAAAAACTCGCGTTTCAGGAAGCCTGTGATCGTCAGGGTGATACGCCAAGCGCGGCTGTAAGGCGCTCGATCGAAAGTTATCTGATTCGCTCAGAGGTTGATGATTTCAGGCATGCCCTGCGCGGACTCAAGCGTGTAGCGCTCCAGAACTGGAAGCCGACTTTGGCGGCATTTTGTATCGGGTTCCCGATCGCGTACCTTGTCGCCTCTTCATGGGGTTTTGATGCGACTGGCAGTGCTAGCTTACTCCGTCGCGCGGTCAGCCTTGTCTGCCGCGTTGGTGCCTTTGATCATTGCGCGCAGGCCTTCCCATTCGGCATCGCCCAGCCCCTGTAGTGTGCTCCAGAAAGTGCCGCCGGTCGCCTGATAGCCAGCGCCATCGATCGCGATGGTCTGCCCATTCACATATTCCGCACCTGGGCCCATCAGGAAGACCGCCAGATTTGCCAGCTCATGCATTTCGCCGTGGCGACCCATCGGGTTGATCTCGTTATTCGAATTGCCGCCACGCCCGCCGGGCGAGAGCCGCGCGCTCATGCCCTTGGTGGGGAAGAGCCCCGGCGCAATCGCATTGAAGCGCATATTGTGACGGCCCCATTCGACCGCCAGGCTCTGCGTCATTGTGTTGATCGCGCTTTTTGACATGGCAGACGGCACGACAAAAGCCGATCCGTTCCACACCCATGTAGTCAGGATCGAGAGGACATTGCAGCGCCCCTTTTCCGCAATGATCCGCTTGCCGACATTGTGCGTGACATAGAACGTGCCGCGGAAAACGATGTCAGCAATCGCGTTGAAGCCGTTAACGGAAAGGTCTTCGGTCCGGCTGATGAAGTTGCCAGCCGCATTGTTGACAAGGCCGGTCAGCGGCCCGTCCACCCAGATCTGATCGATCATCGCGTTAATCGCCTCGGCATCGCGGATATCGCAGGCAATGCCCACGACTTTGCCGCCATGCTGGTCCATCAGCTCTTGCGCCGTTTCCTCCAGCTTGTTCTGCCTACGCCCGCAGATGTAAACCGTCGCGCCCAGCTTCAGGAACGCCTCGGTCATCTCGCGGCCTAATCCCGTGCCGCCTCCGGTCACGAGAATACGCTCGTTCTCCATCAGGCCGGGGCGAAACATCAGCTGCGATACATCCATGAATGGGTCTTTCTATTGAGAGGGGGCTCAGAGACCGAGAACGGTCTTTGCGATGATATTCTTCTGCACCTCGTCTGATCCGCCAAAGATCGTAGCGGCGCGATTGTTGAGGTATCTGCCCATCGCGGTTTGTGCCAATTCGCTACCGACCGGCTCTGGGGCTTCATTGCCATATAGCGGGCGGTCAACCGGCAGCTGCAACGCGTCATAGCCGAGCAATTCCAGGCGCATGGTGTCGACCGCTTGGCCGATGTTGGAGCCAAGCAATTTGACGAGCGAAGTTTGCGGTCCCGGCGCGCGGCCTTTGGCAAGGTCAGCCAAAATGCGCAGCTCGGTGACTTCAAGCGCCTCTGCGTCCAAACGCGTCCGCGCGAGCTTGTCGCGGAAGCGCGGATCATGCGCAACTGCGCCGTTGACACCCGACGGCTGTGTTTTCGCCAATTCCTGCAAGCGGTCGATGCTTTGCAGAAGGCGCGGCGCATAGCACGATCCGCCGCGTTCGTTTTCGAGCAGGAACTTCGCGATTGACCAGCCTGCGCCTTCTTCGCCGATGCGGTTCTCGACCGAAGTCACCGCATCGGTGAAGAACACCTGATTGACTTCATGGTCACCCGACATCGAATGGATCGGGGTTACCTCTACGCCTGGCTGATCCATCGGGATCAACAGGAACGTGATGCCTTGTTGCTTTTTGCCGCTGCTGTCGGTGCGCACCAATGCGAAGATCCAGTCCGCGTGATGAGCATGCGTTGTCCAGATTTTCGATCCGTTGACGACATATTGATCACCCTCCAGCCGGGCTGCGGTTTTGAGCGAAGCCAGATCAGAGCCGGAGCCCGGTTCAGAATAACCCTGGCACCAGTAATGCTCGCCCTTGAGCAGAGGAGGCAGAAAGCGGTCCTTTTGTTCCTGTGTGCCGAATTCGCAAATGACCGGACCTACCAGGCGGAGACCGAGGATGGAGATCGCGGGCGCGCCGGCCAGCGCGCATTCTTTTTCGAATATGAAGCGTTGCGTCGGGGTCCAACCAGTGCCGCCATCTGCCTCAGGCCAGTGATAGGCAAGCCAACCCTTTTCATTCAGGATTCGGTGCCATTCCATCCCGATATCAGGTTCGACAAACACGCCTGGGGTGCGCCGTGCCCCGTCTTTCAGATGTTCAGGCAGATTATCCTTCAAGAAGGCGCGCACTTCGTCGCGAAACGCAAGGTCTTCGGGTGAGAAATCCATATCCATGGGCTCAGTCTCCTTCCCGCATTGCCCAGGCAATCGAGCGCCTCAGCAAGTCGTAATAAACGTCATAGTTCCAAGCGCACATTTCCTTGTGCGGATAAAAGTCTGCCATGCCGGGCAGATCGTAATGTCCGCGGCAATGACCCAGCGCATTGTAGACGATGCATCCCTTGCCGATGTCGCGCGTGTAGAGGATGGGAACGGTCGTCTTGTCCCAATGTTCTTTGGTAAAACCGGTCGCTTCGCCTTCGAACGTAGTCTGCATCAGCGTGTCGATCGGAGCGGTGGTGTCCGACAGGTAAAGCTCGTCGACAATCTCAAAATCGTCGATCCCGCGAGTGAGCTCATGGTCCTTGTTGACCACTTCCACGGGGAAGGGGCCAATCGGCGGGTGCGCCTTGAACTGCGTGCCGAGCATTTCCATCAAGCCAGTAGTATCGTCGGGCGCATCGACCAGCCCGCTCTCGGTAAAGACCAGGATCGAATTGGTCCCATGCAGCGCCAGCCATTTGCCGCCCCCTTCCAGCCAGCTGCGCAATTGCTGCGCCTGTTCCTTGGTCGGGAGCAGGTCGCAAGTGTAAGTGACAAGGAAGCGGCATTGGTCGAGCCGCTTTAGCCCGGAATAATCCGCCGCTACGGTGGTGCGGACATGCGGGTGCTCCATCAGCAGCTTGAGCACCTCCAGCCGCGCATAATCGATATCGTGATATTTGCCCGCCGCAATGAAATGCGCGTCGATCCGGTTTGCTGGTTGTTCCGCCATGCTAGCTCCTGATGCTCCCGCCGCCATCGACCGTGATGTCGCAGCCAGTGGTGAAGCTGGCTTCATCGCTGGCCAGCCAGACTACCGCGCGCGCCACTTCCTCCGGCTCGCCGATACGGTTCATGGGATGGGTCGCGGCAAAATCGCGTTCGATGTTTTCAGGCTCATCCGCGCCTGAGTATTTGTAGCGGTTATACATCGGCGTGCGGATCGCTCCCGGATGCACCATATTCGCCCGGATCGGCACACCGCGTTCGGCGCAATCAAGCGCGACGGAGCGGGTGAGGCCGAGCAAACCAGCTTTGGATGCGCTGTAAGCGGCGACAAAGGAAGCCGCGCGTATCGCGATCATAGATCCGATATTCACGATGGCGCCGGGTTCGCTCGCAGCCTCCATCGCGGGCAAGGCGGCGCGCATGCCGTAATATGGCCCGTTGAGGTTGATATCGATGGTGCGTTCCCAGGTATCGAGCGTGCCGTCGACGACATTGCCGGGCTCCGAGATTCCGGCGATATTGCACAGCACGGTCAGCTTGCCGAAACGTTCCTGCGTCGCTTTCACCGCTTCATGCCAACGGTCAAGATCGCGTACGTCGAGCTCGAATGCATCGGCATTTTCGCCCAGTTCCTCGGCCAGCTCGCGCGCCTTGTCGATCTGAACATCGCACAGCATCACGCTGCCGCCTTCGTCCACGATCATCCGGCCAACCGTGGCGCCGATCCCTTCCGCACCGCCAGTGACCAGCGCAACCTTCCCGCTCATGCGTCCCAAAAGCATCTCTCCCCTCAGCTTTGCAGAATTGCGACAGCGCTAAGCCCCGGCGCACCATAAACATGGCTGTATCCGGTCTTCGCACCTTCCACCTGCCGCTCACCTGCGCGGTCGCGAAGTTGCTGCACATTCTCATAGACTTGGCGCAATCCAGAAGCGCCAATTGGTTCGCCGCAGGCCAGGCATCCGCCATCGGTATTGACCGGCAACTTGCCGCCGATTTCCGACCAGCCATTGGCAAGCCATTCTTCCTGATCGCCATCCTTGCAGAAGCCGTTTTCGGCCATGTGCATGATTTCAGCGCCGCTTTCGGTATCCTGCAGCTGCGCGACATCAATGTCTTCCGGCCCGATCCCCGCACCTTCGAACGCGGCCTGACTGGCAAGCACAGTGGGCTTGCCGCCCTCCTTTATGCTGACGCCGGCCTGGAACACTTCGAAGCTGTCAGGTGGGCGTGTCTTCACCGCGACCTTGGCAATCTTCACTCCGTGCGCGCCGATTTCCTTCATCTTCTTTTCAGATGCCAGGATCAGCGCGACCCCGCCCTCTGCCGGGGCGCAGAACATGTATTTGGTCAGGGGATCATTGATCATCGGCGCGTTCATGATCGTGTCGAGATCGATCGGGCTGCGCCGCCACGCGTGCGGCGTGATGGTGCCGTTCTTGAACGCCTTTTCAGCCACCCGGCCCAGCGTGGTGCGGCTGATCCCGTGCAATTGCATGTAGCGCTGAATCTTCAATGCGAAGAATTGCGTGGTCAGCATCATGCCCGTTTGGCCATACCATTCAGGCAAGCCATAATCGGATGGCTTGGCATTGAATGCCCCGCGCGGATGCTTGTCAAAACCGACCGCCAGCGCGAGGTCGTAGAACCCACTGGCGATTGCCATTTGCGCCGAAACCAGCGCGCTGCCTCCGGTCGCGCAACCATTGGCGACATTGGTGAAGGGCAGGCTGGTCAGCCCCAGCTCATTGACCATGATGTCGGCGCTGCCAGCCGCTGCTGATCCGCCATAGGCGCATTCGATATCGGTCCACTCAAGGCCCGCATCCGCCATTGCTTCGCGTACCGCGAAGACACCCTGTTCGCGGCCTGACCGACCGTCTGTGCGCCCGAAGGGGTGGATGCCTGCGCCGATGATATAGACGTCTTCACTCACGAGATTTTCTCCGGACGATAGGCAAAGGTGCAATGCGTGTCGCTAAACGGCGTGAGGCAGAATTCCATCGGCATGCCAAGTTTCAGATCGTCGAGAGTGGCATCGACAATGCGGCTTTCGACGATTACTTCGCCGGGCAATTCGATATAGCCGAGCAAGAATGGTTTAAAGTCCGGTGGGCCTTCGTTCTCGCCGCTGCCCCAACCTTCATAGGGTTCTTTCGGCAGGAAACCCTGGCTGGTCCAGCTCCACAGCTTGCCATGGCGCGACAGCTTGACCGGCTCGACACCTTCCGCCGCGTCGCCTTGCGGCATTGGGAATACAATCTCGCCAGACGGCAAGCGGCCACCCATCAGGTGGGGCTCGCCATCGTTGCTCCACAGATCAGAATCAACCGGTGCGAGTGCGCCCATCACGCGGCCTCCGCGTAGCGAACAAGGTTGGTGTCGACATCGCCGAACAGCTTGGACAGCAGCAGCACGCGCTTCATCGCGTGCCCTATGCTGAGCTCATCCGTAACTCCCATGCCGCCGTGCATCTGCACCGCTTCGCGCGCCACGTGATCAACTTGCTCGCTGATATAGGCTTTCGCGCCCGCCGCCGCGCGCTGCCAGGAGGCTGCGTTCGTGCTGTCTTCAAGCGCGGCCCGGTAAAGCATTGAGCGGGCCTGTTCGATCCGCGCGTAGCAATCGACCAGCCGATGCTGCAGCGCCTGAAAACTGCCAATCGGCACGCCAAATTGCTCGCGCTCTTTGACATAGGTGAGCGTGTCATCGAGCAGCCGTTGGCCCAGCCCGGCCATCTCTGCCGCGGCCAGCAGCCGTATTTCCGCCACGATCTGATCCAACGTGGCAGCATCTATCTCCAGCTTCTCGCCTGCGGCGCGGGTGAAGCGCAGCTCGCCCGCCATGCTGCCGTCAGCCATACGATACGCGCGCATATCCAGGCCCTCCGCATCGCTTGGTACGAGAAAAAGCTCGGTTCTATCGCCATTGTCGGCGCTCACAATAAACTGATCGGCCAGGGCCGCTCCCAAAACGAATGTCTTCTCGCCGCTGATCGCGCCGCCTTCAACGCGCGTTTGTTTGGCTTTCATGCTGTAGCGCTGATTGCGCTCCGCCCATGCGAGGGTCGCGAAGCTATCGCCTGAAAGAACGCCATCCAGGGTTGTTTCTGCGCCTGCCGCTGCGAGCAATTTCGCCGGAAGAACCCCATTTTCCAGCCATGGGTCAGCGGAATTGGCCTTACCAATCGCTTCACCGATCAAAGCGAGATCGAGGTGTGATCCGCCCATGCCGCCAGCGTCTTCGCTCGCCGCGAGCGCGATCAGGCCCAATTCGGCAAGCTCGGTCCAGCGCGAACGGCCATACCCGCCATCATGTTCGCGCAATTTGCGCCGCGCCTCGACATCGATTGGCGCAGTGAAGCGCTCAACGGTGGCACGAAACAGTTCTTGCTCTTCGGACAGGTCGAAGTTCATTTGGCCACCTCATAGGTAATGGGTAGCTTGGTTACGCCGCGCAGCAGGATATTGGGCAGAATCGCAATCCCGCTTTCATCAGTGATTTCGAAATTATCGAGCCGCTCTAGCAATTCGTCAAAAGCAACCAGCATTTCCTTGCGGCTAAGCATATTGCCCACGCACATATGCGGCCCTTTGCCGAATGCGAGATGCGCGCGGGCATTCTTGCGCTCGACATCGAACTTGTCGGGATTCTCGAATTTCTTCGGATCGCGATTGGCCGCAGCATAGCGCAGCTGCACCATCGCGCCTTTGGGAATGGCATGACCACCCAATTCAGTGTCTTGCGTTACCAAGCGCCACATGCCAGCCGTGGGCGTCTCGTAGCGTAGAGCTTCTTCGACCATGTTTTGAATCAGCTTGGGGTCGCGTCCGCCCGCCGCCGCCTTCGCCTTGGCCATCTGATCGGGGTTGCGGATCAACTGCAGCATGGCGCCGGCGATGGTAGATGTCGTGGTTTCGTTCCCCGCGACCATGAACTGCTGCATGATCGACATAATCTCTTCATCGGTCAGCGGGGTTTCACCTTCGACCCGGGCTTCGACCAGGTCATTCAGCAGATCATCGCCGCCGTGCTCGCGGCGCTCTTCGATCTTTGATTTCATGTATTTCTGATATTCCACAAATGCGCGCGCGCATTCGAGCTGGCGCTCACGATCCACCATCTGGCTGAACCGGTCGACAGCCGCGTCGGACCATTCCTTGACCTGGCGGATATCATTATCGAGCCCGATCTGCTGCGCAATCATGGTGACGGGCAAGGGAATGGCGAAATCTTCGACGAAATCGCCTCCGCCTTTCTTCGCCATCTTCTCGATCAATTCGATCGACTTGGCGCGCATGTCGGCTTCGATGGCGTTCACGCGCGGGGCGGAGAACGCAAGGTTCACCAGCTTGCGATTGCGGGTGTGGACCGGATGGTCTGCGGTGAGCAAAGTCGGCGGGTTATCCCAGCCTTCGGCAAGGATTTCGCGGATCTCGTCATCATCGGCGCCCATCAGCGCGGTAAAATCGTTCGAGAAAATCTCAGGCTTGCCCGTGGCTTCGCTGCACAGATCATAGCTGTAGACGATGAACGTGTTCATCTCCGGCAAGTGATCGATGGTGATCCCGGCTTCGTGAATCTGACGATAATAGTCGAATGGATCGACCAATGTTTCCGGTGCGAACAGATTGCCGGCAGGCTTGTTCATTGATGCTGCTCCAATGGTCCCAAACTCAGCTGAGCAGACTAGCCCCGCAGGCCGCATGGGCGCACTGCGTGAAAGTGTTAGGAAACGGGCCGATTTGCGCCGTTTTGACTATTCAAATGAGCAGCTTTTTGGGTGTTTAACCGCCGCCAAATTCGCGTTGGCCCGCGGCGGCTCATGCACCGCCAAATTCGCGTTGGAACGTCGCCATGTCGAAATAGTCGCGCCATTCGGCTATCTTGCCATCGCCATTGATCTCGAATGTGCCCATCACAGGCAGCGCGGCACGGCGTCCATCGCTCAGGATGAATGCGTCGGTTCGTTCGGTAAGAACCGAGCTTCCATTGGTGGCGATGGTGTGGATTTCCCACTCGCAGCGATCAACCGGCCCCATAAAGCCGCTCACGGCATCGCGCACAGCGGAAACACCGGTTACCGGTTCCATCGGCATGTTGTGCCAGGTGATGTCGTCTGCGCACATGCCATACATCGCCTCCATATCACCGCTGTTCCAGTGGTCGACAAAGGTTTGAACGGTCTCGCTTGGGGTCATGGGGTTTCTCCTGCAGTAAAACGTAGCGCATTCACCAAGATGCGCTGCACATTTGGGTTGGTGTAAGTCTCTAGCCCGTCACCAAACTGGCAATAGACCAGCGGGGCGTTGCCGATTTGCCGCCACCACGCGACAAGATCGCTGCCGTCCGGATGCTGCCAGCCTTTATTGCTGAACATTTCGCCTGCAACGGCCAGCGCGGCGGAATAGAAATTGTCGCGGGTGAAATCATGGCGTGCGCGGATCAAGGGATGCACTGCGCTTTCATCGATCTGGCACAGGTAGAGTTCGTCATTCATGGGAAAGCTTTGGGGCAGGCCTTGGGTTACTGGATGGTCGGCTATGATTTGTGCGTCATATTCCACATCGTGGCGATAGCCGGAATCGGGCACCGCCTGCCCTTGCCATTCGCCCGGTTGGTAGAGGAAGCGTCCGCCAAGCATCTCCGCCCATTCGGGCCAGTCGGCCCAGCCTGCCAGTGCATGGTGCATCGCAACCGCGCCTTTTCCGCTTTCGAAACGGCGGGCGACTGCCTGCTTGAATCCTTCGGACGGGGGGCGGCTTGTTACAACTCCGTCGCCGAAAATGTAGCCACCCATGTCATAGAAAAGTAGCGCATCGGCTTCGTCCGCGGCGCCTGCCGCGACAGCTTGCTCCGCTTCCGGATGGACGAGGTGAGATACATCCCAATCGCCCAGTTCGCGGCCAAGCAGCTGGATCAGCGTATCGAACGGCGCTTCCTCGTAAGGGTGCCCGCCAGACAGGACGAGCAAGCTCCTTCGAAGGTCCTTGGCCATCAGGCGATCTTCAGGATCATCTTGCCCTGGTTCGTCCCGGCGAACAGGCGCATGAAGCTGTCAAAAGTATTCTCCAGCCCTTCGTCGATGTGCTCTTCGATGGTGAGCTTGCCCTCGGCCGCCCATTGCCCCATCTGCGCCGAGCCTTCGCCGAAGCGTTCGACATAATCCGCCACCAGCAGGCCGCGAATATGCGCACGCTTGACGATCAACTGCCACAGATTGCGGATGCCGCGCGGCTCTGTGTTGTATTCGCTGATCAGGCCGCACAGCCCTACGCGAGCGTCGAGGTTGAGGTTCATCAGCCCGGCATCAAGGATAATCCCGCCGACATTCTCGAAGATCACATCGACTCCATCGGGCGCTGCTTCGGCGATTGCCTTGGTCAGCACAGCTTCGTCTTTGCCGCGATAGTCGATCGCTGCATCATAGCCGTATTTCTCTGTCAGCTTGGCGCATTTCTCAGGCCCGCCCGCGATACCAATGGCGCGGCAGCCTTTGATCTTGGCAAGCTGCCCGACAAGCGAACCGACGGCGCCGGCAGCTCCCGAAACCAGCACCGTTTCGCCTTCCTTGGGTTCGCATACTTCGAGAAAGCCGAAATAGGCGGTCATGCCCACCGCACCGAAGATCGAGAGGTAGTTGGTCACGCTCGGCACCAGGTCGGGATCGATGGGCTGAGTGAAACCGCCCACTTCGCCGACTGAATAGTCTTCTAGCGCGTTCAGCCCCATCACCCATTGGCCCTTTTCAAAGCCTTGCGCGCGGCTTTCCTCAACCACGCCGATGGTGCTTGCCCGCATCGCTGCCCCTAGCGGAACCGGCGGCATGTAGTTCCCGCCCGCATCCATCCATCCACGCATCGCCGGATCAAGTGAGGCATAGTGATTGCGGATCAGGAACTGCCCTTCAGCCAGTTCAGGCGTCGGCTCGGTGACGAGTTCAAAGTCCTCTGGCACAGGCTCGCCGTCTGGCCTGCGCTGGAGGAGAAAGCGCCTGTTCTGGGGCATGTGCGTTCCTTTGTGTGTTTTTTCTAGGCCGCTGCGATCTTGACCGGAATAGAGCTCTGAAGCGCTTGTCCGGTAATCGGATCGTAATCGACTTCATCGCTGGTTAGCCGGTTGGTCGATCCACCCATTTCGCGCACATTGTGCTTGCCCGCTTCGCTGTCCCCGAAAGCATGAGCCATGGAGATAAGGCCGCGCCTTACCCGGTCGCTAGGTTTGGCAACGCCGTGGATGGAGGCATGCGCAGAGGTGATCTCGATTACGTCTCCATCCGATATTCCATGCGTCTCCATGTCATCTGGGTGGATGTAGGCCGGGTTCGTGGTGACTTTCTTGCCGAGGTTCTTGAGTGGCTGTCCGATCGAGTTGAAACGCCCCTTTGACCGGCGCGAGATCAGGCGGAAATCGAAGCCCGCTGCACGTGCTTCATCCGCACCATATTTCTCCAACTGCTTGGGCATGTCACCCGCCGCCAATTGGAAGCGGTGATGCTGGTCTGGATCAGCCAGCTCGATAACCGGATGGAGATTATCATATACCACCGCCGCGCCGCCAGCCTTGCGTGCGTCCTCGCGCACCTTGCTTGGCGGGACGAGGCAGCCAGCCGTCATCAGATCAAGAAATTCCTGCTTGGTCGGGCACTTGTCCATCGGCACATCGCCGCCCGGCAGCTTCATCTGCACACCTATATTCTTGCCGATCGTCCAGAGCATTTCATACTCGTCGATCGTGTCTCCCGGCGCGTCCGCCAGCGCTTCTGTGTATCGCGCATAGGCATTCTCATGCCACCATTCAGACAGGTTCGTGATGTCTTCGCGTTCCAAACATTGCTTGGGCGCGAGTACTACGTCGGCGCGCTTTGCACTGGCGCTCATCCATGGGTCGATCTGTACAAACAGTTCCAGATCATCGAGCGCACGGCGCATCTTGAGTTGGTTTGGGAAACCAACCTCGGGATTGCCGCCCACTGAAACAAGCGCACGGATCTGCCCTTCGCCGGGTGTCAGGATTTCATCGGCCATGATGTTGCACGGCATTTCGAACAACAGCTGGCCAAGCCCGCGGAAGCGCGACTTAGCCATGCCTTCAACACCAAACATCGGGGCTGGCGGCGCGACTTGCGCGCGCTTTTCGCCCATCTGGACGGTGAAAACGCCCGGCACGCCGCACTTTTCGCCCTCTTGCTTGAAGCGCGCGCACACCGTGTTGAGGCATGTCACGAGATACTCGGTCAGCGTGCCATTGCCCGCCATTTCGGGGCCGGTGCCGGTGACGGCGCACCCTTTGGAGCCACCTGCAAACATGCGTGCTGCGGCGACCAATTGATCGGTTTCAACCCCGGCCCGCTCCGCAGCCACTTCCGGCGTGAAAGCGGCGACAGCGTCTTTCAGTTCATCCAGCCCATCAACTTGGGCAGAGACGAAATTGCGATCGTAAAGCTCTTCAGTGAAAATCACATTCAGCATGCCTGCCAGCAATGCAGGGTCTTCGCCCGGCTTCACCGGCAGATAGATATCTGCCAGTTGGCCCACCTCGGCCAGACGCGGGTCTGCCACGATCAGCTTCATGCCTTCCTTCTGGCGATCACGAATGCGTTTGGACGGACTGAACGGCGGAACACCCCCGACCGGTGAATAATGCGACACGATCGGATTGTTGCCGATGAAGAACGCAACGTCGGCTTCGGAAAAGTTGTTCGCGCCGCCCATCCATTTGCCATAACGTTCGGTCGTGAAAACCTTGGCCGGCTGGTCAAGTGTGACGGAGGTGAAAAAGTGCTTGGTGCCGATGGCTTGCGCGAGGCTCATCGTGGCCATCATCGCAGAGCTGTTCTGATAGCCGCCCGAACCCATGAACAATGCGATCGAATCCGGGCCGTATTTGCCGATGATGCGGCGGAATTCATCGCTGATATGGGTAAGCGCATCCTGCATCGGAGTTTCCTGGAAATTGCCGTCAGCGTCGCGCACCAGCGAATAGTGCAGGCGATCTTCCGAATTGTGCGAATCCGGCAGTTCGCGGCCCTTCTTGCAGGTATAGCCGCCATATTCGGGATCGTCCGGATCGCCGCGCACGGCCTTCACTCTTCCATCTTCCACATCGACCAACATCGCGCAATTTGCATGGCAAAAGCGGCAGAATGTCTTGTGCGTTTGAACGCCCATCACTCTCTCCTTTGTCACGCAAGATAACAGATGCCGTAGGGTCAGCGACTGACACTTTTGCGCGTGGTGAGTTGCGGCGCGGCCCACCATTAGGCTGAACCGAGAGAAATAGTTGGAGAAACATCATGCCCACCACCGCTCGCCAATGGCTTTTGAACGGACATCCGCGTGGACGGGGGATCGAAGATGGTGATTTCAAGCTGGCCGAAACACAGCTGCCTGATCCCGGCGAAGGCGAGATGCTGCTCGCAACGCGCTATCTGGGTTTCGATCCTGCGCAAAAGGGCTGGATGGAGAATATCGCAGACTATGTCGCGCCGATGGCGATTGGCGATGTCATGCGCGGCAGTGGCATCTGCGAAGTGATCGAAAGCAATTGCGCGCGTTTCCAGAAGGGCGACTGGGTATTCGGCACTACCGGTTGGACCGATCATCTTGTGACCGACGGGAAAGAATTGACCAAGGTAGAGACAGAGCTTTCACCAACCGCTGTTCTGTCAGTGCTCGGCACGACCGGTGTCACCGCTTACTGCGGGCTGTTCAAGGTGGGCAAACCTGTGGCTGGCGACACTGTGCTGGTATCAGGCGCGGCGGGCGCGACCGGATCCGTTGTGGGTCAGTTGGCCAAGATTGCCGGATGCCGGGCGGTCGGCATCGCGGGCGGGCCGGAGAAATGCAGATGGCTGGTCGAGGAGGCGGGCTACGATGCGGCGATCGACTACAAGGCTGGCAATGTGAAGCAGCAAATCAAAGAGCACTGCCCGCGCGGCGTGGACGTGATCTTCGACAATGTCGGCGGCGCGATCCTTGATGACATGCTCGCCAATATAGCCACCGGAGCGCGCGTGGTGATTTGTGGCGGAATCAGCCGCTACGAATCGGGCGGCACGCCAACAGGGCCGGGCAATTACTTCAATCTGATCTTCCGCCGCGCCAGCATGGCGGGCTTCATCGTGCTCGACTGGGCAGCCGAATTTCCGCAAATCCGCAGGCGTTTGGAAGGCTTCGTGCAGGATGGCCGCCTGCGTTATCAGGAGGACATTCAGGAAGGGTTTGAAAACGCGCCTGAAACCCTGAAGCGGCTGTTCGTGGGTAAGAACCGCGGGAAGCAGATGCTTAAGCTCTAGCCTTCCAGATCGCTTGGCCGGTTCACATTCATGAGCGGCGGATCGACAGTGATTTGCCGCGCGTTGACGCTCTCGGCAAAGCCATAAAGCGCGCGTCCCCCGTC
>JABDKI010000252.1 GCA_013002295.1 Altererythrobacter sp. | reverse complement strand
CCTCAGGTTCGAACGCGAAAAGCGCGAGGCACAATCCGCAGCGGTGGCCGAGACGTTTCGCTGATCTTTCCGGAGAATCGGAGGAAATGGGGGTTTCTGTTGCTGGCCACCCTGGACGTTTGATTTTGGGAGCGGCAAACATCGCGCAACCGACATGTGGCGTTCTCTTCAGTCTGAGAAAGTGGGGCGGTTCTGTTGCTAGGCCCGCCCCGGGCCCCCGGAATCCGCTTCTGTTGCCCGGTGGGTCCAACCGCGCTTTGGCTTTGTAAATTCAGACCGTTAGGCCTTAAAATTACGCTGCAACTGCGAGTGCTTCATTATCATTGGCACTTGTGTGTAGTGAGCCTTTAACGGGGTTTCTCAACCCGGACGAAAACAACGCTTTTCAACACACGTCGATCCTAGTTCGGCCCCGTCAAAACACCCTGATTTAAGGGCTTTATGGTGGAGCCGCCGGGTACTGCCCCCGGGTCCGTTGTGCCTATTGCACGCCGCAATTTATCGTCATAGCCCGCAAAAACGGGCGAGACCTATATAGGCCCCGCCCGCTTAATGTGAAGTGAAGTGTTGATTGACGCGTTTCCGCGCGAAGCAACTACTTCTTCAAAGCATCCCGGATTTCGGTCAGCAGATCGATCTCGCTTGGACCGGCTGGTGCTTCTTCCGCTGGCTCTTCGGGCTTTTCGAGCTTCGCCTTCGCTTTGTTCGCATAGCGCACCAGCAGGAATATAATGAATGCCAGGATCACGAAGTTGATCACTGACGTCAGGAAGGCACCCCAAGCCAGTACATTCGCACCAGCTTCACGCGCAGCTTCCAGTGTCATGCCTTCTGTCACCAGTTCCTGGCCCGACAACACAGTATACTTGCTGCTGAAATCAACATCGCCAAAGATCATGCCGACGATCGGCATAATCAGGTCTGAAGTCATCGATGCAACGATGACTGCAAAGCCGCCTGCGATGATAACCGCGACGGCCAGTTCCATAACATTGCCCTTGGCAATAAAGTCCTTGAATTCCGAAAGCATAATGACCTCCTCAACTCCCCGTAAATCCGGTCGCTTTCTGGCACTTACGCGACCATTTGCCAAGCGGGTCGCGGCTTGAAATTCCACAGGGGTGACATATATTTACAATACACGTGTTCACCGCGCCCGCTGCGGCGCAATCTATTGAGGGGTTTTCGATGAAACTGGTTTCTGCTGCTCGCAATTTGGCACTCGCTGCCGGTTTAGCGCTGTCTCTGTCTGCTTGCGGGATTAACTCGGTTCCGACTGCGGAAGAGAATGCCAAAGCCAAATGGGCCGATGTTGAGGCCCAGTTTCAGCGTCGCGCCAATCTAATCCCCAACCTTGTAGAAGTAACGCAGGGTGCTGCAGAGAACGAACGTGGGATCCTGACCGAAGTGACCGAGGCACGGGCACGGGCAACCAGCATAAACATTTCCGCAGATGATCTGGGTGATGCAAGCAAGATGCAGGAAATGGCACAGGCTCAGGGACAATTGAGCCAGGGACTTGGTCGATTGCTCGCAAGTTTCGAAGCCTATCCGACGATCCAGTCGAACCAGAATTTCCTCGCGCTGCAGAGCCAGCTTGAAGGAACGGAAAACCGCATTGCTGTCGCGATCCGCGATTATAACGAAGCCGTGCGCCAGTATAACACCACGATCCGCACCTTCCCTGACATTATCGGCGCGAACATTATTCACGGCGCAGATCCGCTAGCTCCATATGAAGCTGCGACCGAAGGTGCAGAGGTCGCCCCCGACATCGACATGACATCGAACTAAGCCGAAGTGCTGCGTTCGATCCTAACTCTCGTCGCTGCTTTCGCAGCGCTGTTCGCATCACCCCTGTCAGCGCAGGACTTTCCTGAGCTTTCGGGGCGCGTGGTTGATGAAGCAGACATCATCGATCCGGCGACCGAAGCCGAGCTGACGCAGAAGCTGGAAGCTCTTGAAGCGCAATCGGAACGACAATTGGTCATCGCGACCATCCCTGATCTGCAAGGCTATGACATTGCGGACTACGGCTATCAGCTTGGCCGTGAATGGGGGATTGGCGATGCGGAACGCAATGACGGGGCCTTGCTGATTGTCGCACCCAATGATCGCAAGGTGCGGATCGAAGTCGGCTATGGCCTGGAAGGCTATCTGACCGATGCCTATTCCGCGCTGATCATCCAGAATGCCATTCTACCGCAAGCACGTGCCGGCGATCTGCAGGGCGGGATCGTCACGGGCACAGATGCGATCATCACACAGCTCGTTCTACCAGAGGATCAGGCACGCCAGATCGCCACCGAAGCGACGCAGACTCGTCAACGCGACAGCGGTTTCCCTGTCGGCCTGATAGTGTGGGGCGCAATCATATTCTTCTTCTTCATCCTGCCTATGATGCGCGGACGCGGCCGCAAGCGTCGCTATCGCGGCAGAGGACGCGACTTTGGCGATACTGTTGGCGACATCATCCTGTGGGAAGTGGGCAGCGCAATCGTGCGCGGCGCGATGTCGAGCGGTGATGACTGGGGCGGCGGAGGCGGTTTCGGCGGAGGCGGAGGCTTTGGCGGCGGTTTCTCTGGCGGCGGCGGCAGTTTCGGGGGCGGTGGCGCCTCGGGGGGATGGTAAGACATGGGACGCTATCTGACACCTGATCAGCACAAGATTGTCTCCGACGCAGTCGGCGCCGCTGAACTCACCACAAGCGGCGAAATCGTCACAGTTCTGGCCGACCGTTCTGACAGCTATGGCGATGTCACGCTCCTGTGGAGTGCTGTCGCAGGCTTCACCGCAATGAGCCTGTTCGCGCTGTTCCCGAAATGGTTCATGGACCTATGGGACTCGCTTATCGGCGGCTGGGGCCATGAATGGACCACGGG
>JABDKI010000115.1 GCA_013002295.1 Altererythrobacter sp. | reverse complement strand
AGGCTGGGCAAGCCGCGAGCGATGACTTTCTGGATCGGGCAACCGGAGAGGGCCTGCCACAAGAGCCACCACCGCCGCCCATGCCGCGCACGATACGGCCGAGCGAGCGGTTGGATGAGAACTTCCTAGAGTAGGATGCTCAAGCCACAGGCCGCATAGAAAAGGGCGCCGGAAGCAATGCTCCCAGCGCCCCCAATTCTATTCTTAGCCGATCTTAGCGTAGGCGAACCGGGAAGTAGCCGGGCGCTCCACCACGGCGCTGAATGCGCAAGAGAACTGCCTCGCGGCCATTTGCTTCTGCATCAGCTACAACCGCTTCCAAGTCAGCGATGGCTGAGGTTTCCTGATAGTTTGCAGACAGGATGATGTCGCCGCGGCGAAGGCCTTTTCGCGCAGCGTCAGCGTTCTGATCAACCGCTCCAATGACAAGGCCGGTCACGTCCTCGCCTGCACCCAACTGCCGCGCGATTTGCGGGGTCAGGGTCATAACCTGAAGGCCAAGCTTCTCTTCGATGGTTCCGTCGGATTCTTCAGGAACTTCTTCCGGCTCCGCATCGGGATCGAACATTTGCTGACGGCGAAGCTCTTCATCGCTTGGGCGCTTTGCGATTGTTGCGGTAACGCGCAGCTCTTCGCCATCGCGGATAAGATCAATCGGTATACGTGTGCCCGGCGTGATGTTTGCTACCAGGAATGACAGCGTCTGTTCGGTTGTCACCGGCTGGCCGTTGATCGCTGTCACAACATCGCCCGGCTTGATGCCAGCGCGTTCAGCCGCGCCATCGGGTTGGACGACTTGCACAAATTCGCCGCGGTTCTTTGGCAGGCCGAGCGAATCGGCCAGATCGTCATTCACCGGTACGATACTCACGCCCAGGAAACCGCGCTCGATCTCTTCACCATCACGCAACTGTGCGACAATCGGTGCGGCAATCTCTGCAGGGATGGCAAAACCGATCCCTACGCTGCCGCCGTTGGGCGAGATGATCGCGTTATTCACGCCGATCACATTGCCCCGCATGTCAAACAGAGGACCGCCCGAATTGCCTCTGTTGATGCTGGCATCGGTCTGGATATAGCGATCATAGGCGCCGCCGCCGGTGTTACGCAGCACAGACGATACGATACCGCTCGTCACTGTTCCGCCAAGGCCAAACGGATTGCCGATTGCAATCACCCAGTCACCGACGCGTGCGTCTTCTGAATCACCGAACTGCACGAACGGGAAGTCGCGGCCGCTGGAAATCTTGAGTACAGCGAGGTCAGATGCTGGATCAGCACCAATAAGTTCGGCTTCGTACTCCGTGCCGTCAGGCATGGTAACAGTGATCTCTTCCAGCGTGGCGCGGTTATCTGGCGCAACGACGTGATTGTTGGTCACGACATAGCCATCGGCTGAAATGATGAAGCCCGAACCCAGCGATTGTCCTTCGCGGAATTGCGGCTGCTGTTGGTTGTTTCCGTCACCACGGCGGTTGAAGAAGTTTTCGAACGGTGTGCCTGCAAATGGATTGCCTTGCTGGCGCACTTCAATACGCTGACGGGTCGAGATATTCACCACCGCAGGCTGCAATTGCGCAGTCAGATCTGCAAAGCTTGCCGGCGCGCCCTGGCGCGGCACGATCTGCTGCATCGCGGCATCATCATTCTGGGCTACTTGCGCACCGGCTGGATAGCCGGTGGCGAGGGAAAGGCTTGCTCCGCCAACCAGAAGGGCAGTGGTCAGTCCATATACGTAACGCACAGGCTTATTGTCCTTTCAATCTCACTTCGTGTCCGTTGCAGCTTAGTTAGGAATCGCTGCAGGGTAGGTTTCAGTTACGCTGCATTTATGCGCTGAGATGCACTTAACCCTATTTGAACGACAAATGTAATCGGTAGGCGTGCATCAACCGTTCGTCGGTTGGGGCAGAACGGGCTGCCCCGTCCATATTTATCGACGACCGCGGAACTGGCGTAGATATTCATTGTCTGGAGAAAGGATGATGCTGCTTTCAGAATCTCCGTTCTCAGGTGCGAACGTAGCGTCGTAGCTCTGCATGGCACGGTAAAAATCGTAGAACTGCGCATCCTTGCCAAATGCTTCGGCGTAGATTCGCGCGCTTTCCGCATCGGCTTCGGCACGGATAATTCGTGCGTCCCTGCCGCCTTGAGCTCGAATAGTTCGTGCTTCACGTTCACGATCCGATTCCATCCGACGGAATGCAGATTGCAGCGGTGCGTCCGGCAAATCGGTCCGTTTGATCTGCACATCAACAACTTCTGCGCCATATTGGCGTGCCTGACGGTCCAGATTGGTCCTGACATTGGCGAGAGCAGAACCCCGTTCCGCTGTCAGCATAGCCTGGAAAGTCCGCCGGCCGAGTTCCTGGCGCAAGACTGAGTTCAGGATAGGTTCGAGTGCTACACGAACGCCTTCTGTTGTGCCTGCACGTTCAACCATACGAACCGGGTCGGTTATGCGAAAACGAGCATAGGCGTTCACAAGCAAGCGCTGCTGATCGTTTGAAAGAACTTCTTCGTCGTTCATTTCCAGATCAAGCAGGCGCTTCTCGATCCGAACCACCTTGTCGATTATCGGGACGCGAAGCTTTAGTCCGGCGTTCGTGTTGCCTCCCGGCGTGTTTATTGTCCCAATTGGCTCGCCAGTCCGGACGATGACCACCTGTTCTTCTTCCGGCACAACAAAAGCGCTAAGTGAGAGGGTAACAAGAGCTATGAGGAGCGCAATAAAGGCTAAGCGATGCTCGTTCCAAAGCTGACCCATGTTACTGACCTTCCTGTGCGGTTGGGGCACTTGCTTGCGGCGGCGTCTGCTGCGCGCGGCGGCGAATTTCCGGAAGCGGCAAGTAAGTCGTTACGTTGCCGGTCTCGACAATCGTCTTGTCGGTCTTGCTCAGTACGCGCTCCATGGTCTCGTAATAGAGGCGTTGGCGCGTCACCACGGGCGCTAATCGGTATTGTTCGTAGACCTTGTTGAATGCTTCTGCTTCACCTTCGGCGCGGGCCAAAACCTGCTGCGCATAGCCTTGTGCTTGGTTGCGCGCGGCATCGGCATTTTGTTCAGCCACCTGAACATCGCGAAATGCATCGACGACTTCTGCTGGCGGATCGGCTTTCTCGATTTCAACACCGAGCACCCTCACACCAGCCTGATAAGAATCAAGCGTCGTTTGCATCCGCTCACGCACGTCGAGCTCGATTGAAGCACGGCCTTGGCCGGAAAATGTCTCATCCAAAACTTTTTCAGCCACAGCAGCCCGCATCGCGGCCTCAGCGGCCTCGCTAACGGTTTCTGCCGGATCAACCAGCCTGAATTTGTAATCTTCAAGGTCGGTAATGTTCCAACGTACAATATAGCTCAGATCGACCAGATTCTGATCGCCGGTCAAGATCAGTTTAACCTGCTGATTGCTATCGGGAATGCGTATAACTCTTACGCCCTGAACATCTTCAATATCGACTGTTTCGATCGGGAAGGGGGCGGAAAATCTCAGGCCGGGTTCCAAGGTCCGGGTATAATTACCCAAGGTTTTGACCACCGCGCGCTCTTGCGGACTAACCATATGAAAGCTGGTGGCCAAGACGCCGATTACTACAACCGCGCCAATCGCAAGCGGCAGCCAGTTCTTCCCGCCCGGCCCTTGCGGCAGTCGGAAGTTCGGACCGCGTGGTCCGCCGCCGCCTCTACGCGGACCTTCCGGACCGCGATTCTTGAAAATATCTTCGATATTGGCAGAGCGGCGCTTGCCGCCTCCGCCGCCCGGTAGCCAGGGATTACGTGGGCCGCCGCCCTTGTCATCCCCGTTGTCGCCGCCGTCAGAAGGGCCATCGTCCCCTCCATTGCCGCCGCCATTGTTGCCCCCACTGCCCCATGGGCTTTTTCCAGCCATTGCGAGTGCGATCGAATTTCGAAAGTCGATAAACTTGGTCATAGGTCTGTTATAGGTGCGCTTCTGGCGAAAAACAGGGGTTGTCTTACGGAAATTGGTGCTAGGGGCTTGGCCCATGAACTCGCAGGATCTGATTTCCCACCTTCCTGAAGCAATTGCCGCACGGGTAAAGAGCGCCACCAGGGTTGGCGAACGGGCGATTGTCGTACTCGATGCGAGCGGCCTGCCGCCCCAAGACCGGCAGTATGTCGAGCAGCAGATCATTGACGCGTTGAGCACTGTAGAGGGCGTGAATGACGTGCGCGTTGCCATGATGGCGGACAAAGTCACCAGGCGAATTATCGCGATCGGATCTGGCAAGGGGGGTGTCGGCAAGTCAACGCTGACCACCAATCTCGCGGTTGCCTTAAGAAAACTCGGCCTGAAAGTCGGCGTGGTTGATGCCGATATCTACGGCCCCTCGCAGCCCAAATTGCTTAAGACCGAAGGGATGAAGCCAGAGGCGGCTGGCGAAAAGCTGGTCCCGGTTGAAAGCGAATATGGTGTGCCGGTCCTTTCGATGGGGTTTCTGGTCAAGCCTGCGCAAGCGCTTGCATGGCGCGGGCCAATGGCGGGCAATGCATTAAATCAGTTGATTGATGCCGAATGGGGAGAGACAGATCTGCTGTTGATCGATCTTCCTCCCGGCACAGGCGATGTGCAGCTTTCCATGCTGCAAAAGCACAAACCGGATGGCGCCGTGTTGGTTTCCACCCCTCAGGATCTTGCGCTGATCGACGCCGCGCGTGCGGGCCAGTTGTTTGAACAAGCCCAGGTCCCGATTATCGGATTGGTCGAGAATATGGCGGGCTATGCCTGCCCGCATTGCGGCGAAGTGTCAGACCCGTTTGGCAAAGGCGGCTTCGAAGAGATGGCGGGCAAGGTCGATATTCCCTTCCTTGGCCGCATCCCGCTTGCGTTGCCGATCCGCGAAGCCGGTGACAGCGGCAACCCACCTGCCGCGGGCGATTTGCCTGAAGGCGAGGCGTTTATTCAGGTTGCGCAAAAAGTCGCTGATTGGCTGCAAAAGGAGAGCGCCTGACCATGGCGATTACGCGGCGCGGATTGCTGGCAGGAGCGGCAGCGGGCGGCGGTTTGCTCATCGCTTGGACGCTCTATCCGCGCAGCTTCCCCAATCCGCTGCAAGCACGCGAAGGCGAGCAGATCTTCGATGCCTGGCTCAAGATTGCCAGCGACGGTGTTATTACGGTTGCTGTGCCGCAGTTGGAAATGGGGCAAGGCATCACCACGCTGATCCCGCAACTGGTGGCGGCTGAGCTGGGCGCTGATTGGCGGCAGATCGCGGTCGAACCTGCACCAGTAAGCGGCGAATATGCCAATATCCCTCTGGCTGCGAAATGGGCGCCCTTATGGGCGAACTTTCCCGTTCTGGCCGACGATCCTGATGGAGTGTTGGCAACGCGCTTTGCGCAAACCGAGCGGCTCAACATCACCGGCGACGGGACGTCGCTTGATGCGTTCGAAGAGCCTTGCCGTGTGGCTGCGGCTTCGGCGCGGGCCATGCTGGCACAGGCTGCTGCTGCGCGCTGGAACGTCGCGTGGGAGGAATGCCGCGCGAGTGCGGGCTTTGTTATCTATCAGGATCGTAGCTTGAGCTTTGGCGAGCTGGCTATGGAAGCGGCCGAATTCGATCCGCCCGACCCGCCGCCAATAATGCCGCAGCCATATAGCGAAGATGTCTTGCCCGGCGAAGCGGAAGGCGAAAGCGCCTTTCCGCGCTTGGACCTGCCGTCAAAAGTCGATGGTTCGTTCCTGTTCGCAGGTGATGTGCGTCTGCCCGGCATGGTCTATGCAGCGATCCGCCACGGTCCGCTCGACAAGGCTGAATTGACAGAATTCAACCCCTTCAACGCCCGCAATGTCAGCGGTATTGTCGGGGCGGTAAAGGGCAAACGCTGGCTGTCCGTTGTGGCGACAAGCTGGTGGGCGGCTGAACAGGCGCTCGATACAATGGGGGCACGCTACAGCGTGGAGCATGTCGTTGATAGCGATATGATTGCGGAGCAGCTTGATAGCGCAGTCAATACTGGCGAAGCCGAGCGGATCGCGGAGCGCGGTGATCCCGATGCCCGGCTGGAAACGCCCGATTTAGAGCTACGCTACGACATCGAGCCAGGTCTTCACGTCACGAACGAGACCAGCACAGCGACCGCGCGGTTTGTTGATGGCAAGCTGGAGCTTTGGATCGCTTCCCAAGCGCCCGAGCGTGCCCGGATCGCAGCCGCGCGCGCAATCGGTATCGAGGTCGAAGATGTCGTGCTTTTCCCGATGCCCGCCGGTGGCAGCTTTGATCGGCGCTATGAGCATGATCATGCCATTGAAGTTGCACTGATCGCGCGCGAAATCGGGCGGCCGGTGCAATTGGTCTGGTCCCGCTGGCAGGAAATTTTGGCCTCGCGCCCGCGTTCGCCCGCTGCGATCTCGATTGCCGCAACGCTAAGTCGAGCAGCAGATGCGCGGATCGAAGCCATCCGCACGCGGATCGCCATGCCGGCAGCCAATCTTGAGTTCGGGCAGCGCCTGTTTGAGAATTCCGCTACCTGGTCAGCCATTCGTGACACAGAAGGCAAAGCGGATAGCTTGGCGTGCGAAGGCGCGATGCCGCCTTACGCTATTCCAGATGCGGCGGTGGATCATGTGCCGGTGGAGATCGGTTTGCCCGTCTCTCGTCTGCGCGGCAACGCCAATACATACACGGCTTTCGCAATGGAGAGCTTCATCGACGAAGTGGCGAGTGAGAGAGGGCGCGAACCGCTGTCTTTCCGTATGGCCATGCTAGGCAGCGACACGCGGCTCGCCGCATGTTTGCAGCGCGCAGCCAGCCTAGCCGAGTGGGGCGGCGGCGCTGATCAAAGCGGCCAGGGTATAGCGTGTCACCGTATCGGCGATGCGGATAATGGCGGACGCATTGCCTGCGTCGCAACGGCGCGGGCTGGCGAGGGCGGTGTGCGCGTCGATCAGCTAGTAGTAGCGGTTGATATCGGGCGGATCGTCAATCTAGAGATTGCGCGCCAGCAGATCGAAGGCGGGTTGGTGTTCGGTCTCGCAACTGCGATGGGTGCGAGCACACAGTATTCCGGCGGGCTGCCGCAGTCGCAGCAATTGAGCGCGCTCAACCTGCCAACTCTGGCCGATTGTCCGGAGATTATCGTCGATTTCATTGCGAGCGATGCGCGGGCGTTTGATCCGGGCGAATTGGGTGCAGTGGTGGCCGCGCCAGCCATCGCAAATGCACTTTATTCGGCCACCGGCTTGAGAATGCGCCGCCTGCCCCTACTTTCAGGCGGCTTATGACGTCTCTGCTTTCAGCCACGAGGACCATTGAAAGTCCTGCGCTCTGTCGCTCCTCCGCTGGCGGAAGGTTTCGGGTTGGGATGACCCTCGCGTGACCTGGCAGCAGCAAAAACTCCCGTCAGATCACCCATCAGTCAAAAGCGGCCGTGTAGGCTTGCTCGTGGTCAATCTTGGTACGCCGGATTCTCCGGAGCCACGCGACGTAAAGCGCTACCTGAAAGAGTTCCTGTCCGACCCGCGGGTGATCGAGATACCGGCTGTGATCTGGCAGGTGATCCTGCGGGGGATCATTCTCAACACGCGTCCGAAAAAGAGCGCCAAGGCCTATGCAAAAGTATGGACCGATGAAGGTTCGCCCTTGCTGGTCATCACACGCGATCAAGCACGCGGTCTTCAGGATCGTTTGGGCGACAAAGTGATCGTGCGCCACGCCATGCGCTATGGCCAGCCATCGATTCCGCAGGAATTGAAAGCGCTGCAAGAGCGGGGCTGTGATCGCATTCTGCTTGCGCCGCTTTACCCGCAATATTCGAGCGCGACCACCGCCACCGTGGTGGACAAGGCAGCCGAGTATCTCGGCGATACGCGCTGGCAAGCGGCGCTGCGCACGCTGCCCGCCTATCATGACGATCCAGCCTATATCGAGGCATTGGAAGCGGACATCACCCGTCAGCTCTACGCACTCGATTTCAAGCCTGAAGTTCTGCTGCTCAGCTTCCACGGAATGCCGCTGCGCACGTTGGAACTGGGCGATCCCTATCACTGCCATTGCCGCAAGACCGCGCGCATGCTCGCTGAACGGCTGGCAAAGGTCGAAGGCCTGGGAAACCTGCGCATCGAAACAAGCTTCCAGTCACGCTTTGGAAAGGCGAAATGGCTGGAGCCGGCAACCGATCACACGCTTATGGCGGAAGCGGAAAAGGGAACTAGGCGTCTCGCGGTCGTTGCACCCGGATTTTCCGCCGATTGCGTAGAAACTCTGGAAGAGCTCGCATTGGAGGGCCGTGACGAGTTTCTGCAAGCTGGCGGCGAAGAATACGCGGTGTTGTCGTGCCTAAACACGTCTGAAGCAGGCATGCATATGCTGGAAACTATGATGCGCCGCGAACTTTCAGGCTGGATTTAGGGGAACGATCTATTAACATCAGGGTAAATAGCCAAAGAGCTGACAAAAGGACGCCCCCCTGATGGCAAGTATCGCTCAATCAGCACCGCAAGCTGCAAACGCTGCCCCGAAGCATTGGACTGAAGGCAACCCTGATCCGTCCGATCTAGATCATATTCCCGGCGAAGGCGGTTGGCCGATAGTCGGCAACACCTTCAAAATGCTGGCTGATCCGCACGCGTTTACCAAGCGCATGGTTGAAACATATGGCCGCGTCTACAAGACACGCGCTTTCGGCGGCTGGAATGTCGCTTTGGTAGGGCCCGAAGCGAACGAGCTGGTCCTGTTCAACAAGGACAAGATCTTCTCCAGCGAGCAAGGTTGGGGGCCAGTGCTGGATCAGCTGTTCCCGCGCGGCTTGATGTTGATGGATTTTGACCATCACCGGATTGACCGGCGGGCGCTTTCGATCGCGTTCAAGCCTGAGCCAATGCGGCATTACTCGGGCGCGCTCAATCGCGGGATCGCAAAGGAGATTGCCGGCTGGGAAGGTGATATGACCTTCTACACGGCGATCAAGAAGCTCACGCTTGATCTGGCGGCAGACAGTTTCATCGGCATCCCTTGGGGGCCAGAGGCCGATAAAATCAACGCGGCCTTTGTCGACATGGTGCAAGCTTCAGTTGCTCCGGTGCGCCGACCGCTGCCTTTCACGAAAATGCGCAAGGGTGTGAAGGGGCGCGAGTTCCTGGTCGATTATTTCACCAAAGAAACGCATCGCCGCCGCAAGGAAGGCGGCGGGCAGGACATGTTCAGCCAGTTTGCCACGGCAACCCGCGAGGATGGCTCTCTGCTGCCCGTCGACGAAGTGGTCGATCACATGAACTTCCTGATGATGGCTGCGCATGACACGATTACATCGTCAGCGACGTCGCTGATCTTTCTGCTCGCCAAATATCCGCAGTGGCAGGACAAGATCCGGGACGAGATCATCGCTGTCACCGGCGGCCCCGATGCTGACGGCAATCCGCGCCCGTTGAGCTACGGCGATCTGGGCAAGCTTGAATTGACAGAGATGGCGTTCAAGGAGGCGTTGCGCCTTATTCCGCCGGTTCCATCCATGCCGCGCCGCGCGCTCAAGGCATTTGAATTCGGAGGGTATTCCATTCCCGCTGGAACTCCGGTGGGGATCAACATCCACCACACGCACCATGATGAAGCGCTGTGGCCCGATCCCTACACTTTCGATCCGATGCGGTTTACGCCGGAGAAAGTGAAAGCGCGGCACAAATATGCGTGGGTGCCGTTTGGCGGCGGCGCGCATATGTGCCTGGGCCTGCACTTTGCATATATGCAAGTGAAGATCCTGCTCGCGCAATTGCTGCAGCAATATTCGATTGAAGTGGCGCCGGGATATGAACCGGAATGGCAAGCATGGCCGATCCCTCAACCGAAAGACGGGTTGAAGGTGAGTTTTAGAAGGGTGGAGGGCGCGGGTGGCGCGGTTACTAATCGCGAGCGCTAATGCGCTTGCGGAAACCCACGCTTAAAAATCTATCGCAATTCCATCTTTCTCCCAGTCGCCGTAGCGGGTGGGAGAGAGCTTCTCGTCGATCTTGCCCGCTTTGGGTTTGGGCGGCGGATCATTGCTCCAATGCGCAGGCTTTTCGAAGTCCTTGGCAGCCCTGGATTTCTTGGCGGATTTCTTGCCGGATTTCTTGATTGTCATACAAACTAAATGCGCGCACTGGCGCTTGGTTTCAAGCACGAGTAAGGGCCGCGCATGGTTCAACCTTCGGGAATTCATTCGCGCCGCGCCGCATTGCAGATGCTTGATGCGGTGCTTCGCCGCGGCGAGACGCTGGAACAGGCAGAGCATTCTGCGCTTCGTTCGGTCCGCAAGCCGGCAGATAGGGGCTTGGCCCTGGCCATCGCGAACGAGACATTGCGTTGGCAGACTGACTTTGATGCATTGATCGACAGCGCGACGAAGCAGCGCCTGCCGGATGATGCGAAACCGCGGATGGTGCTCCGAATGATGTTGGCGCAAACGCTGCGGCTGGAAACCCCGCCGCACGCAGTGATTGCCACCGCCTTGCCATTGCTTGCTGGCGGTCCGCGCCGTCTTGCGCATGGCGTCTTCTCGACCCTAATCAAGCGCGAAGTTTCCCTGCCAGCCGCACCGACATTGCCGGAGCTGGTCATGGAGCGCTGGGGCGCGCGCGCTGAGATCGTTGCGCCGGGACTGTTCGATCCGCCGCCATTGGATCTCACTTTGCGCGATGCCGGCGAGACGCAAGCAATGGCTGTGCAATTGGCGGCTGATAGTTTTGCGCCGGGGCACTTGCGGCTGGCGCGCGGCGAAGCGATTGAAAAGATTGACGGGTTTCCAGAAGGCAAATGGTGGGTGCAGGATCTGGCTGCGTCGCTCCCAGCGCGTTTGCTGGGCGAGGGGGAGGGCAGGCATGTGCTCGATCTCTGCGCCGCGCCGGGCGGCAAGACCTTGCAACTCGCGGCCAATGGCTCGAGTGTCACTGCGCTCGATCTTAGCAAACGCCGGCTTGGGCTGCTGAAGGAAAACCTACAACGCACCGGCCTGAAAGCCTCCCCATTGCGTGCTGACGCGCTGACCTGGGAGCCAAAGCACCAATATGACGCAATCCTGCTTGATGCGCCCTGCACGGCGACGGGCACATGTCGCCGCCATCCCGATGTACTCCACCGGATCGGTCCACGCCAGATCGAGGAGATGGTGGCACTTCAGCGCGGTTTGGTGGAACGCGCTGCCACATGGCTCAAACCTGATGGTGTGCTAATTTACGCGGTCTGCTCGCTCGAGCATGAAGAAGGCGAAAACCAAGCCGAATGGATCAACGCGAACTGCGATCTTGCTCCGCTTGCGATCACGGCTGCAGAGCTGCCTGCCGGATTGCAGCCGACCGCAGAAGGCTGGCTGCGCACCCATCCCGGCATGCTGGCCGATGAAGGCGGGTTGGACGGATTCTTCGTCGCACGGTGGAGGAAGGTTGGAGATTAGCGTCCGCAATTGGGGTGGGGTGCTGACATTCAGTCAAGCAATTTGACCCACTGCTTGATCTCAGATTTGGCGCGATCCAAATCAGGGTCGAGCGTACCTTTAGAATTTAGGAGTTCACCATACTCTTCGATGATGCCGTTGAGTGCCGGTAAATAGTGCTTAATCCATTTCTTCGATGCTCCATGTGCGTTTGTACCTTTTCCAAACTTTCTGACATTCGCACTTTCGGCCTTCATCGCTCTCATCCGATGAGAGATGGCAACTTTATACAGGAAGAGGACCCGCTTGCTCTCTTCCACTTCCAGAAGACGCGCCAACACCAGTTTTGTGTTTTCAAACAATGGGCCGTAAAAATCGCGCGACGCGACAGCGCTTTTGAGATCCGCATCAACTAAATCCAGCAGACCATTTTCGATATACTGATAAGAGATCCAAAGCGATCCCTTGCCGCTGTATTCGATGACATCGCTCGTCTCGATCAATCCTTTTTCGCACAATTCGAACAACGCATCAGAATATCGATCGCGATCCTTCGCTATCGATTTGAACTTGGGTTCAAAACCCTCGATTATTCCGTCGCGAAACATAATCTTGTCTGCCCGATCTGATCTACTGGAATGACATTTTTCGGCAGGGCGCTAAATGCACAGTGTCTTGGCTCGCAAGCAAGCAGTAGAATTCAATTGCCAATATGTCAGCCAGTGGGTCGTTAGCAGACATCGATGCCTTTCCTACATCAAGCGTTTTATGCCAGATCGACGGGATGCCCGTAAAAAGCTGCCAACCCGCTGTATTTCCGCGAAATTATGCGAAATCCAGCGCGAAGACTTTTCCGCCCATGGACTGTGTTCCAAGTGTTCCATGCTGTAGGATTTACGGCCGAGAAACACCTGCGGCTTGCGCGAAGCATTTGACGACTCGCCGCAAGACGGGAAAAGCGTGGCATCATGCATTTGGGCGTTTGCTATTACCCTGAACATTGGCCGCGAGAGCGCTGGGAAACCGACGCGCGCATGATGCGCGAGGCGGGGCTGACCCGGGTGCGGATCGGCGAATTTGCCTGGAGCCGGATAGAACCACACCCGGGGCGCTTCGATTGGCAATGGCTTGATGACGCGGTGGAGGTTTTGCATTCGGCGGGCCTAGGAATCATCATGGGTACGCCCACCGCCACGCCGCCCAAATGGCTGGTCGATTCCATGCCGGACATGATCGCGCTCGACCGACAAGGGCGCCCGCGCGGCTTTGGTTCGCGGCGGCACTATTGCTTCAGCCATGCGGGATATCGCGAGCAGGCGGCGCGTATCACGCGCGCGGTCGCAGAGCGTTATGGCCAACATCCCGGCATCGTCAGCTGGCAAACCGACAATGAGTATGGCTGCCACGACACTGTGCAGAGCTTCTCCCCGGCTGCGCGAGATGTATTCCGGCTGTGGCTGGGGGATCGATATGGCTCGATAGACGCGCTCAACGAAGCATGGGGCAATGTCTTCTGGAGCATGGAGTACCGCGGCTTTGACGAAGTTGAGCTGCCCAATCTGACCGCTACCGAAGCTAATCCGGCGCATTGGCTGGCTTTCCGGCGGTTTTCATCCGATCAGGTTGTGCGCTTCAACCGGGCGCAAGTCGAAATCCTGCGTGAGCTGTCACCCGGCCGCGATATCACGCACAATGCGATGGGATTTTATACCGGCTATGACCATCATGATCTGGCCGCTGACTTGGATGTGCTGGGCTGGGACAGCTACCCGCTCGGTTTCCTCGAAATGTTCAGGTTCACGGATAAGGAGAAGCTGGATTTCGCGCGGCAAGGTCAGCCCGACATCGCTGCTTTCCATCATGATCTGTATCGTGGCTGCGCCAAAGATAAGCGCTGGTCGGTGCTGGAACAGCAGCCGGGGCCAGTGAACTGGGCGCGGCATAACCCGGCGCCGCTTGATGGCATGGTTGCGTTGTGGACGCTTGAAGCGATGGCGCATGGCGCGGAGATGGTCAGTTATTTCCGCTGGCGGCAGGCGCCGTTTGCGCAGGAACAGATGCATGCCGGGTTGCTGCGACCTGATGGTGAGCCCGCACCTGCTCTCGCTGAAACGCACGCGGCGGCGGAGGCGATTGAAAAGCTGGGAGCGGTCGGAAAACCGCTGCGCGAAGCGGCGGTCGTGTTTGGCTATGACGCCGAGTGGATCACGCAAATTCAGCCTCAGGGGGAAGGATTGTCAGCGCTGTGGGCAGCATTCGACAGCTATCGTGCGCTGCGCAAGCTGGGGCTGAATGTCGACATTGTTTCGCCTACATCCAATCTTTCGGACTACGCGCTTGTCGTTTTGCCGTGTCTGCCGATTGTGCCGGACGAGCTGGTCCAGTCGCTGCAGACTTTCGAGGGACAGTTAATCGTTGGTCCACGCACGGGAAGCCGCGAAAATGATTTGCGCATCCCGGACGATCTGCCACCGGGGCGCTTCCAATCGATCCTGCCGCTCAAGGTCACACGCAGCGAGAGCTTGCGGCCGGGGCTTGAGCATCAAGGCGACGGCTGGTCGATCGCGCGCTGGTTCGATCATGTCGAAACAGAAATGGAAGCCGAGCTGGTCGCTGAAGATGGTGCCGTCGCTTGCTGGGTGCATGCGAACTGCCGCTATCTCGCGACTTGGCCGCAAGGTGCTGTGTTACGAGAAGTTGTGACGCGCGCGTTGGACAACGCGGGGCTTCAAGCGGTCGGGACGCCCGATGGATTGCGTATTCGCAGGACTTCGAATTACGTTTTCGTCTTCAACTACGCAGCGCATGAAAACGAAATACCCGAAGCGATTTCAGGCACGCCAATTATCGGTTCACCCAAATTGCCAGCGGCTAGCTTCGCCGTTTTCCCAGCAGACTAATCCTTGCTGTCGAGCCACTTCGCCAGCGCGACACCGCCCGTAATAAGGAACGGCACCAGCACAAAACTCAGCGTGACCTTGGCAAGAACCTGCCCGATCATTAGGTCCGTGATGTCGAACTCGCCATAGAATGCGAGCGTGATGAAGATCACTGAATCGATCGCTTGACTGAGGGCGGAGGCAATTGCGCCGCGCACCATCAGGCTGATCGCACCTCCTTCGCCATTTCCGCGCAGTTTGGAAAAGATCCATACATTTAGCAGCAGCGATGTGATGTAGGCCGCCGGACCCGCCATCAGGATGCGAGGTGTTTGGCCAAGCACGCGTTCGAAAGCGGCAAGGTCTTCGCCGCGGAACTCGATCATTTCCAAAGACGGAGGCAGGCTAAGGACCAGGAAGATGAGCGCAGCCGACACAGCCAATGGGATAAAGCCGATCCACACCATCTTGTTGGCCATTTTCTGCCCGTAAAGCTGAGCAATCGTGCTGGTTATCACGACCAGCATCAGGAATGGGAAAATCCCCGCTTCGACCGCCAGATTGCTTGGCCACAATTGCACTTGTTTGAAAGCGACCACGCCCGCGAGCACGGTCATGCCGCCGTAGAGGATCGCGTAGATGAAGAAGGCGCGCGGGATGCGCAGATCGGTGTCTGATGCAGTGTTTTCTGTCATGCCAGAGTGTCTAAGCGCGGCCATGTGCAAAAGGGAAGCCTTGGGCGGCAATTCCTGTGGGTGTCTGCCCGCAAGTCGGTGTGAAGGTTTGACTATGACCAGAGAAACGGCAACACCCATCGCCAATCTCGGTCTTCACGGCATCACATTCACGGTAACATAGGGGTCTTATGCCGCAATTCGTCATCAGCCTGTTCGGCATTCTCACCATTCTTGGCATCGCATTCCTTCTGTCGAATGGAAAAAAGCGTATCAGATTGCGTGTGGTGGGAGCGGCTTTTGCTTTGCAAATCGTCATGGCCCTGCTCGTGTTGCGGACACCCTTCGGAGTCGCAGCAATAGGCGGCCTGTCTAATGGAGTGATCGCGCTGCTCGACTATTCAAAGGTTGGAATCGAGGCAGTGTTCGGCCCGATGGATGCGAATCCCTTCACCAACACATTTCTGATCGCCGCATTGCCGGTGATCGTATTCTTCGCAGCGCTGGTGGCCATTCTCTATCACTTGGGCATCATGCAGCGCTTGGTGCGCTGGGTCGGCGGCGCGCTGGGCTGGATCACGGGAATCAGCCGGGTCGAAGCGCTGGGCAGTGCCGCGAATATTTTCGTTGGCCAATCAGAAAGCCCGCTGGTTGTGCGCCCTTATCTAGCGGCATTGCCTCCTGCGCGGCTTTTCACGTTGATGAGCGTGGGCATGGCGGGCGTCGCCGGAACAATCTTGGCGGCCTATGCGAGCTTTATCGGTTCAGAGGCTGTTCCATTCCTGCTCGCGGCAGCCTTCATGTCAGCCCCCGGCGGCATCCTGATGGCAAAGATCATCTATCCCGATGAAGAAGGCGATGATGCGCATGACAACGATCCTGTCGAAGTGTCGGAAACTTTTGAAGAAGGGCATACCCCAGCGAACGTGATCGAAGCTGCGGCGCAAGGCACGCAGACTGGCGTAAAGCTCGCGGTGGCCGTTGGTGCCATGGTGCTGGTGTTTGTCGCATTGGTTGCGCTCGCCAATGGCATC
>JABDKI010000199.1 GCA_013002295.1 Altererythrobacter sp. | reverse complement strand
CAACGGAGCAGGGGGCTCAAGTTCAAATATCACGAGGCCCTTGCTGGTCTTGAGCAAGCAATTGGCGGTCGGCTCGCTCGCCCATTCACCGCAAGCCAGATAGCCGTCCGAAGTGACTGCCAGTGTTTCGAGCCCGCTGTTCGATGGCGCATTGGCGACATGTGCGACGGCATCATAGGCTGCTGCCTCTGCCGTGCCATTCAGATCGACATAGCGCCATACGCGGTGGTCCTGTTCAAATGATACGAGCCAGCCACCATCGTTGGTGCGCGAAATCGCCTCGGCATCGCTGCTCCCTTTGCCGCGCAAGCGCTTCCCGCGTTCGTCATTCAACGCGCCCACTTCGATCTCGATCAGATCAACCAGCGTGCCGCGAATCTCGTCAGTTTCAATGGTCAGCCAGCGTCCATCATCCATTACGCCAACCAATTGTCCGTCATACCACTCCAGACCCGAGATCCCGCCGATTTCCAGATCGCCGGGCTCGATTTCGAGACCGCCGCGATAGATCAGTTCGCCCAGTTTGACGTTGTCCGCATCATTGGGATCAAGCGAAACCGGCAAAGTCTCTGGCATCACTGTGCCGGTCTCGGCAGAGGAGGGGGCGTGTATCACAGCGGCCGTTGCCGCAACGCCGAATGCGAGTGGGAGTGCTAGCTTCCAAGTCATTCATCCATCGTGGTCGGTCGCTCGCAGAGTTTCAACCCCTGTAACCTGCCGTTAATCCACGCTTCATGTTTACATCCGTAATCGAAATGACTACAGACGTAATCGTCAGGCCGCAGCCGGGCTTATCGAGCGTTTATTGGAGGATGCAAATGGGACAGGGCAGTAACGCAAAACCTGAACGCATTAGCGAAGCCGAACACGCAGTCATGGAAGTGCTGTGGGGCGCAAGCCCTGCTACCGCCGCAGATGTATCGGATGCGCTGGCACAGAATCGCGGTTGGAGCCTGGCCACGGTCAAGACATTGCTTGGGCGGCTTGTCCAGAAACAAGCCATATCTGCCAGCCCCGACGGCAGGCGCTATCTCTACGCGCCGCTGATAGAACGATCGGACTATATCGGAACCGAAAGCAAAAGGCTGGTCGACCGGCTGTTCGGGGGTCGTGCCGCTTCATTGGTGGCGCATCTGGCTGATCAGGAAGCTCTTACTGAAGATGATCTCACGGAAATCGAAGCCCTGTTGAAGGAGCTTAAGCGATGATGGACTGGCTAACCGACACATTCATCTGGACCGCGGCATTGATCGCGCTGGTTCTGCTCATTCGTCGCCCCGTGGCGCGGCATTTTGGCCCCCAAGCGGCCTATGCACTGTGGGCTCTGCCGCTGATAAGGTTGGTTCTCCCCCCACTGACCTTGCCCGCCTGGATGGCGCCGGCGGAGCCTACACCTGGGCTGGCGGCTGAGGTTGAGCCGCTTGATGTCTTTGCACTAGTTGCCGAGCGTAATTCTGTCCCTGTTCCGGCGGCGGACGTGACCCTTAGCCAACCAATGCTGCCGTTTACTCTTACAGAATTCGTGCTCGCCATTTGGCTGGTGGGTGCTGCGACGTTCCTTTTCCTGCGTTTCCGGGCCTATAGCCGGATGCGGCAGGAGCTTCTGGCCGAAGGACGCGACGTCGGCCAGGCAGGCAAGGTGCGGCTGATCGAAACCCCTTCGACCAGTGCGCCCCTTGCCTTCGGCGTAGTCGACAAGGTTGTTGCGCTGCCCGAAGGTTTCATGGCGACCTGGGACCGTGATGCGCGAGATCTGGCGCTGGCACATGAGCTGGCGCACCACAGGGGAAACGACCTTGCCATCAATATGGCCGTGCAGCCGCTGTTCGCTCTGCATTGGTTCAATCCACTTGGCCATCTTGGCTGGCTCGCGCTGCGGCGTGACCAGGAAGCGGCCTGTGACGCGCGCGTGATTGCGGAACGCGCGAGTGAAGACCGCGCCACTTATGCGCAAGTTATTGCTAGTTTTGCTGCCGGGCCCAATGTCGCGCTTGCCGCGCCGATGGCGTGTCCGGTGCTCGGGGATAAATCCATAATCCACCGTTTAAGGAGCCTTAAAATGAACAATCAATCGACCAAGCGCCGCATGGCGGGCCGAGGTCTTGTCGCCGCTGCGCTGGTTGCGTTGCCGCTGACCGCAACGATTACCTATGCAGACAGCACGAGCTTTGACGAAGTATTTGCTGATGTGCCGGCACCGCCAGCACCGCCGACTCTTGGCTCTGTCGCCCCCACACCTCCTACGCCACCGGCTCCGGCCGCATTGGTTCAGGTCGCTCCCGAAGCACCCGAGGCTCCTGTGGTTGAAGAGAATGTATGGGTTGAGAGAGACGAAGATGGTGTCGAGCGCCGGTATGTCGTCCGCACGGAAGTGCATGGCGATGGCGAGCACGAACTGCATCGCGAAGTGAAGAAGCATCGAATCGTTCGGGTCGAAAGTGACGGTGAAGGGCTTTCCGAAGAGGAGAAGCGCGAGATCATCATGGAGGTGCGAGAGAGCCTCGATGAAGCTGATGGTGCGATCAAGGAGGCGATGGCGGCCCAACGCGGAGCTCTTGCACAGTTCCGCGACAACGAAGGCAATTTCACCGTTGTCGAAGTCAATTGCGAAAGCGGAGGCAAGGGGCAAAAACTCAGCCAGAATGGCGAAGAAGTGACTGTGCTCTGCGAAAGCGAAATCATGGCCAGCGCGCTGACCGGACTAAAAGAGGCGCGCAAGGCGCTCGCGAACAATCCCGAAATGCCGGAAGACATGCTTGAGGAAGTGATCAAGGCATTGGACGAGAAAATCGCGGAGTGGGAAAACCGCTGACAAGCATGAGTTAGACCCGTCATACCGCTCAACCGGTGTGATGAATGAAGAGCGGGAGTGTACGGCCATTCCCGCTCTTTTTTTGATTCGAGCCGATTGCCGGCATTCACAGCATATTCAGTTCATCGCTATCAAAGCACGGTTCATCGCAGAACCAAGGAGGTTGAACTGTGCTGAAAAACCGCTCCCCGGGAATGAAATTACTGATCGTTGCGCTGATAGGTGGTGCGCTGATCATACCGCTATTGTTTGTCTACGGACTGGTCAGTGACCGCCAGCATCAGGCGCGCGTGGCGCAGGATTCGATCGCTGCGGGCTGGGCAGGAGCCCAAGCCGTTTCCGGGCCGGTGCTCATGCTGCCCTACATGAAAGATCACATCACAACCGAGATCGTCGAAGGCCGAAGCGTGCGCCGCATTGTGCGTGAACGGCACAATCTCTTTCTCTCGCCAGAGCAGCAAAACGTACAGGCGCAGATTGATCCGCAAGTGAAGGAGCGCGCGATCTATCGCTCGGTTCTGTACCGAGCTTCCATTAACGGTTCAGGACGTTTCGATTTGCCCGATGATCTTTCCGGGCTCGGCATCGACCGCCAAGACCTATTGCTCGATGAAGCAGAATTGCGTTTCGGAATGAGCGATCCTCGCGGCTTGCAAACCGACGCGCGGCTGATTGTAAATGGAGATGCATTGGAGCTGCACCCGGGGCGCGGTCCAGCCTCAAGCGGAGACACGGGCGTGCACGCGATGCTTGATTGGACGAGCGGTGAAACACTTGAACTGCAATGGTCCTACAGCCTGCGCGGCAGCCGCAGCTTCGGCTTTGTACCGCGCGGTCAGTCGACCGAATGGACTGTCACATCAAGCTGGGCACATCCGAGCTTTGTTGGCAGCTTCTTGCCTGATGCCGATGCCGCTCAGATCAGTGATGAGGGTTTCTCTGCCAGCTGGTCGATCTCCAATCTGGCATTGGGACAGCCAATGGTTACCCAGAACGACTTTGGTCCGGCACAATTCGAGCAATCATCGGTCGATGTTGCAAGTGATAATGGTGCCAGCAAGATGGCGACGATCCGATTGGTCGAGCCAGTTGACCTCTA
>JABDKI010000191.1 GCA_013002295.1 Altererythrobacter sp. | reverse complement strand
CTGTCCACTAATCGGCGCGGCCTACCCGATGTCCCTGTGCCCAGGTGGCGGAATTGGTAGACGCACCGTCTTCAGGTGGCGGCGCTCGAAAGGGCGTGGAGGTTCGAGTCCTCTCCTGGGCACCATTTGTTCTTCTCTTGTTCTCTCAGATAGTCTATAAAACCCGCAGAAATCCAAGGGATTCCGCCTTTGGATAGTCTCGGAGCGTTCCACCAATTCCCGGCCGTTCCAGACATTTTTGCGGGCCTTTTTGCGGGCCTTTGCAATGTCCGAAACGAAAAGGCCCGCACATGCCTCTGACAGAAACCCGGCTTCGTTCTTTCCAGCCCAAAAAACGGTCCTACAAGGTTGCGGACTCGCGAGGGCTTTACGTCGAAGTCACGCCAGCAGGCGGCAAGCTTTGGAAGTTTCGCTATCGTATTTGCGGCGTAGAGAAAAAGCTCTCTCTCGGCACCTACCCCGATATCAGTTTGAAGGCCGTCAGAGACCTGGCGCATGAGGCACGGCTGGAAGTGGCGCGCGGGGGCGATCCGGCTGTCGATAAACAGAAGCAGAAGATCCATGCAGAGTTTCTCTCTGCTCACAGCTTCGAGGCAGTAGCTCGCGAGTATATCGAGGAGATGATGGTCAAGAGCGGTCGCGCCGAAGCAACCATTGTGAAAGCCAACTATTTTCTGAACCAGCTTGCCCCGGCAATCGGCAAACGCCCATTGGACCAAATTGAGCCGTTTGAAGTTCTGGCGCCTCTCAAGCGCCTCGAAGCGCGAGGCAAACATGAGACTGCCAAGAAATCTCGATCGTTTGCCAGCCGTGTGTTTTGTTATGGAGTAGCGACGACTCGCTGCGAGTCCGATCCGACGGCACTCCTCAAGGGTGCGCTCATTACACCGAAGCCCACACACTATGCCGCGATTTTGGACCCTGGGAAGTTGGGTGGTCTATTGCGAGCGATTGATGATTTCGAGGGGTATACCCTCACCAAATATTCCCTGCAGCTTGCACCGCACGTATTTGTCAGACCAGGCGAGCTCCGACACGCTGACTGGGATGAATTCGATCTCAAGGAAGGAATCTGGAGAATTCCGGCGGGCAAGATGAAAGCCCGCCGTGCGCACGCAGTTCCGCTCTCGACCCAGGTCGTCAAACTCTTGAAGGAGCTGGGCACATTGATGGGCAAGAAGGGTTACGTCTTTCCATCAGCCCGGTCAGGTCTTCGTCCGATGAGCGAGAATGCACTCAACGCAGCGTTCCGACGCATGGGCTACAGCAAAGAAGAGATCACCGCACATGGGTTGAGGGCGACCGCTTCAACTCTACTTAACGAAAGCGGTAAGTGGAGCCCGGATGCCATTGAGCGCGCGCTGGCCCATGGAGATAGCGATGCGGTCCGCGGCATCTATCATAGAGGAAAGCACTGGCCGGAGCGCGTAAAAATGGCACAATGGTGGAGTAACTACCTCGACGATCTGAAATCCGGAGGCAAAATCGTCCGCCTTAAAGCGGGTTGATTATTGAGCCGAAGCTCCGATCCAATCCACGCGCAATCGATCCATGCCGATCAGAACGCCCTCAACCGTGACTATGGAGACAAAATTGGGAGGGTCGCAACCTTCCAGCACCCAATGATCACCCACGTCGGTGATGATCGCCAAGCCCCTTGGAACATGCTCAAGGCGTCCGCTTATCCGTCTTCGATTCGAGTTCATGGGGCACCGTATGCCACCCATCGCCGAATTACGCTCCTGACATACGCCGGAGTCTCGCGGTTCTGTGGGATTCCCCCTGCACGCGAGACAGCGCCCGGTCCCGCATTGTAGGCGGCTAGCGCAAGATGGGTCACTCCAAACCGGTCGAGCATCTGCTTGAGATAGCGAGCCCCACCATCGATACTCTGAGCGGGATCGTGCCTGTTTCTCACACCTAGTTCGCGCGCGGTTGCTGGCATTAACTGAGCCAGTCCAGCAGCGCCTGCTGGGCTTATCGCCATTGGGTCGAACCGCGACTCAGTCCACACCAATGCTTGGAGCAGGCGGGGCGGCAAACGATACCTCGCTTCGGCTTCCCTGATCAGAGGCTCGTAAAGAGCTTCCTTGAAGGACCGAGTGGCCGCAGTGTCCACCGCGATTGGCCGTACCTGAAAATCGGCTGGAGCTGTCTGTATGCCTTGCTCCCCCTGGGCAGCCTCGCGCCCAAGTTCATGATCGAAGATTTGGAAATCCTGCGCTTCGCCTTGACTTGGAACGGATAGTGCGAAGGCGGCTACCAGCTGCGCGACCGGGAAAATTCTCATAGCTCTGACTCATTGGCTTGCTTCGAATCGTGCAAGAACATAAATAGAACATAAGGGTGTAGGAAAGCGTAATCTGCGTCCCCAAGCTCAGAGGGGAGGGTTTCGTTCGAAGGGGACAATTGAGCGGCGATGGAGCCAGTATGTCCTTTTCGAATTCCAGCCTTGTATGCACCACTCTTGAAGAATCCGCTCGCCGCATTTGCGAGCGCCGCGGCGGCAAATGGTCGGGCACCAAGGGCATGGCCCGCTGTCCCGCACATGATGATCGTACTCCATCCCTGGGTGTGATGCTCGGGCGTAAAGCAATCCTCTTCCACTGTTTTGCGGGCTGCGATCAGCAAAGCGTGCTTGCCGCGCTGGCACGCGAAGGGATCGATTCCGCGGCACTCTTCTCCGGTTCCGCAGCCCATAGCTCGTATGATGCGAACGCGGCGAGCAAACCCTCGGCGGCAGCGTTAAGGATATGGCGCGAGGCGCTGCCGTTGCGAGGCAGTCCAGCGAAGATATATCTCGAGAACCGCGGCATCCTTGCCGCCTCACCGGCCCTTCGATTTCATCCGCGAACACCTCTGGGCCCCAAGGGACGCACCCGCTATCTGCCATCTCTGATCGCTGCGGTGAGTCTCGACGAGGGACCGATCGCCATCCACCGGACCTTCCTTTCTCGCGGCAGCTGCATGAAGGCGGACTTCGACAAGCCCAAGCGCGCTCTTGGCTCGCTGGGTGAAGCGGCCGTGCGCCTCTTCTCCCCGTCGGATGAAAGACTCGGACTCGCCGAGGGGATCGAGAGCGCGATGTCTGCCTATGCCCTGACCGGCATCCCGGTCTGGGCGACATTGGGCAATGAACGTTTCGGCC
>JABDKI010000157.1 GCA_013002295.1 Altererythrobacter sp. | reverse complement strand
CGGCAGGCTTAGTGAAATGCCAAGCAAGAGCCACACTGGCACGGCTGACCCCGCGAGTTTTCGCAACTTCGCCCACCGCATCGATGATAGTTCGGTCGGCCTCGTCATCATCCTTGTAGAGCGCCTTGCCCACTCCGTCGGTCTTGCTGCGTACAGTCTCTTCGTCGTTGGCCCGAGCCAATCGGCCGCGCGCGAGCGGGCTCCAGGGGATAGCACTGACGCCTTGATCTTCGCACAGGGGCAGCATTTCGCGCTCTTCTTCGCGGTAAAGGAGATTAAGCTGGTTCTGCATCGAGATGAACCGGGTCCAGCCATTTGCACGCGCCAATTCCTGTGCCTTGGCAAACTGCCACGCGTACATGGAGGACGCGCCGACATGCAGCGCCTTGCCCGATTTCACAATGTCATGCAGCGCCTCCATCGTTTCCTCGATCGGCGTTTCGTCATCCCAGCGGTGGATCTGGAACAGGTCGACATAATCCGTGCCCAGCCGGGTCAGACTGTCATCAATTGCCTGCATCAGGGCTTTGCGCGAATTGCCGCCAGCATTGGGCGCCTGACGCCACGGGAAATACGCCTTGGTCGCGAGCACAATCTCATCACGCCGTGCCAACTCCTGAAGCAGCTTTCCGGTGATCTCCTCTGACGTTCCGCCCGCATAAACATTGGCCGTGTCGAAGAAGTTTATGCCCGACTCCAGAGCTTTGCGGAAAAACGGGCGGCTTTCCTCTTCGTTCAAAAGCCAATCGCCATGCCAGCCCTTTGTCGTGTCACCATAGGTCATACAGCCCAGGCAAAGGCGCGACACAGTCAGCCCAGAGGTGCCAAGTTTCGTAAACTTCATCATGTTCCCTTTACAGCGATAGGCCGCCATCCACGATAAGCGATTGTCCTGTAATGTAACCGGCGAGCGGTGAGGACAGGAACAGTGCCACGCCTGCCATATCCCTTGGTGTTCCCATCCGGGCCAGCGGAATGCGCGCGATTGCTCCCTCGCGGCGTTGTTCGTTCTTGGTCGTAATCTTGGTCATCTTGGTCGGCACAAAGCCAGGTGCGATGCCGTTGACACGAATTCCGTCACGCGCCCAGGCTTGTGCGAGCGAGCCGACCAGACTGGCGGCGCCCGCCTTGCTCGCGCCATAGGCAGGGTTGCCAACCATCGCGTGGAATGCACCGGTGGAGCTGACGATAATCACCGAACCATCACGCTTTGCCAGCCCCAAGTGAAAGGCGCGCGCACAATCCATCACCGAATTGAGGTTCACATCGACCACTACATCCCAGCCTTCGCGCTCGAATTCGCCGCGCCCATAGCGCACGGCACCTTGGCACAGGACCAATACATCCACTGCCCCGATGTTTGCCGCCAGTACATCGGGCGCATCGCGATCTGTCACGTCCAATTGATGGTAGATGAGTCCCGTAAAGTCGCTATCCTCAGCCTCTAGATAGTCACCCTCGTCAGGCCGCGTCCCTGTAACATGTGCCTCGGCACCACGCTCGGCGAATCCGCGTGCAATGCCGTTGCCTATTCCGCTCGAGCCACCAATCACCATCACGCGCTTGCCAGAAAAGTCGAGCGGGTCAGACATAACTTAAGCTCCTCAAATCGAACGCGAAATCACTTCTTTCATGATCTCGTTCGTGCCACCAAATATGCGCGTCACACGCGCATCGCGCCAAAGACGGGCAATGGTATACTCATTCATGTAACCAGCGCCACCATGCAGCTGCAGTGCGGTATCGCATGCTTCCCACTGCAAATCCGTGTGCCAAAGCTTCGCCGCACTGGCTTCGTCGGTCGTCAACTCGCCGGCCAAATGTTTGCGGATTGCCCAGTCCAGATGCGCCCAGCCCACTTGAAGCTTGGCCTTAAGGTCTGCCAACGTAAATTTGGTATTCTGGAATTCAAACACTGTCTTCCCGAATGCCTTGCGATCCTTTGTAAAACTAACCGCCTCATCGAAAGCGCGCTGCGCCGCGGCTTGCGCACCGACTGCGATACCCAGCCGCTCTTGTGGCAGCTCTTCCATCAAGTGAATGAAGCCTCGCCCTTCACCGCCCAGGATATTGGTTTTGGGAACGCGGCAATCGTTGAAGAACAGCTCTGACGTGTCCGCCGAATGCTGCCCAATCTTGTCAAGGTTTCGCCCACGCTCGAAGCCCGGCGTATCCGCATCTACCAGTATCAATGTGGTGCCCTTTGCGCCTTGAGTCGGATCAGTCTTCGCAACTACGATCACACAGTCCGCATTCTGGCCATTGGTGATGTAGGTCTTGGA
>JABDKI010000151.1 GCA_013002295.1 Altererythrobacter sp. | reverse complement strand
GCTGTGCATAGTTTGGCTGCGCTCGCGTTTGTCGGCTGGATGATTGCCGGCGCCGGTTGGCATCAATCGCTGATCATTGCGATTGCGGTACTTATCATCACCTGCCCGTGCGCATTGGGCTTGGCCGTTCCTGCCGCACAAGTTGTTGCGAGCAATGCGCTGCTCAAGCAAGGCTTGTTGGTCAAGGATGGCTCAGCTTTGGAGCGTTTGGCCGAAGTCGATTGTGTGCTCTTCGACAAGACAGGAACGCTGACACTAGGTGAACCACGGCCTGATGTGAGCGCGCTGGACGCAGAGGCGCAATCGATTGCGCTGGCATTGGCACAAAACAGCCGCCACCCGCTGAGTAAAGGCCTGTCGAAGACTTTGCTTGCGATGAATGTCTTGCCCGCCAAAATTTCCGATGTAACCGAGCGTGCCGGGGAAGGGCTGTTCGCAACATTCAACGGGCGGCAAATCGCGCTCGCACGCCCTTCGGAATCGTCCGATCATCCAATGAGCGAGCTTCGCATTGGCGACATCAAGCATGTCATCCACTTCGCGGATCCCCTTCGTGAAGATATCGGCGCAACGCTCGCCTCACTCGGTCAGTTGGGCCTGGAAGCTGAATTGTTGTCCGGAGACCGTGAAGACGCTGTCGCAGCCGTTGCTGACCGTTTCGCGCTGAAGGGCGCTGGCGGGCTGTCTCCTGCTGACAAGCTGGCGTTGCTGGATGAGATCAAGCAAAGGGGGCATAAGCCCCTGATGGTGGGTGACGGGCTGAATGATGGCCCTGCCTTGGCGGCCGCGCATGCGGCGATCGCCCCCGGAAGCGCAAGCGACGCGAGCCAACAAGCCGCCGATGCTGTCTTCATTGGAGAGCGTCTGATGCCGGTTGCGAAGGCAGTGCAGGTGGCGCGCGCCACGATGCGCATCGTGCGGCAGAACTTCGTTCTCGCGATTGGCTATAATGTGCTGGCTGTTCCGCTGGCTCTATTCGGCATGGTCACGCCGCTGATAGCGGCGATCGCGATGTCGATCAGCTCGCTGATTGTCGTCAGCAATTCCCTTAGACTGGCAGGAGCCGCCAAATGAATGGACTGATGTTCTTGATCCCCGTGGCGCTCGGAATGGGCTTATTCGGACTGGCGATGTTTTTCTGGGCGATTAAAGACGGTCAGTTCGAAGACATGGACGGCGCAGCGCATCGCATCCTGATCGATGATGAAGACGAGCCGAAACCATGATGCGTTTGGCCGTTCTTTCGTTCCTGCTTGCCTCGATCCCGGCGCCGCCGGCCAGCGCGGATGGGAATGTGCTGATCGCCCAGCTTTGCAATGGCGGAACGATCGCAATCCCGCTGGGCAACGATGATGAACCCGCACCTGTCGAACCGTGTCACATCAAGGCGTGCCACGCGGGCACTTGCCGGCAGAAAGCCGTCAAATCCGGCTGAGTTGGCAAGACGGCAGGGAACCTATGGCTTCTCAAGATCGCGCGCGGTTGCGGGGCTTAACCCCCGACCGATTTATCGCTGCGCCACCAACCGGCTAGCGATAGTGGCCTGACCGTTGCAGTGCCTGCCAGCGCCAGCAACCCAGCCAGAATGCCCATGTTTTTGAAGAAGTTCTGAGTTTCGCGCTCGACCATATCCGGGCCCATGGTCCAGAAATCGTGCAGCATGAAATTGACCAGCAAGACATAGATCGCGCAGCCATAAGCGACAAAACGCACATGACGGCCCGCGATCAGCGCCAGACCGCCCAATATGTTTACGGTGGCAGAAAACCACATGAGCGGCGCAGCAAAGGGGATCGCGTGGCTTTCCATATACGCGATGGTTTCGGCGGGTCCTGCCATCTTCATCAAACCCGGCATCAGAAAGTATAGCCCCAGCAGGACCCTTCCTATTGTGATGCTTAGCTGTCCCATGTTGCTGTCTCCCTCGTTTCGGGGTCCGGCCTATAGCTCCGCAGCCTGATGAACAAGGCGCAATCACCTTTCCTACACGCCCCGTTTTGTGTCCAAAGCTGATGCATGAAGCACTACTTTCCGAAAAAGCATCGGGCGCGCGGCCCGGCTTGGAACTGCGAAGGGCAGGGCGCAATGCGCCGCCGCGGCCGAGTCCGCTCGATTGGCGCTGCGAGCCTCACGGAAAGTCACACTTGAGCAGTTGCAGTGGCGCATGGAGACCGGCATCTGGCAGGTGATTCTGCATGACGGGCGCTATCGCGGTGTGCGCCGAAAAGCTGACAATTCCGCGCTTCTTGCGTTGTTGGGGCGCTTGCCAGTGCCGGAGGCGGGATTGTGGCCGTAAGCGAAAGTCACAGTTTTCCAAACCGAGTTTGGTGTTCCAAGGTGGGGCCTGCTAATCGCCTGCATCTTTGCCGGATCGATTTGCGTAGATACACGTTCCAACACAAAGCATAACTGCGGGGGAGCAGATAATGTCATTCAAAGGTGCTGCGAAAAGTTTGGCGGTTGTCGTCCTTGCGACAATTCTAGGGGCAGGCTTTGCCTACCTAGCGGGTGCGAACAGCGTGTCGATGGGCGCGCACTCGGCGGTCTTCGTGTGCGCCATGGTAGCCTTTGCGGTGAACTGGCTGGCCTTCATCCCCTCTGCTCTGGCGCAAAAGGATACCTATTACGACACCGTCGGCGCGCTGACCTACCTCTCTGTCATCGCAGTGGCGGCGTATAACTCCGCGCCTTTGGATACGCGCGCGATGGTGGTTGCAGCGATGGTCGGCATCTGGACTGTCCGGCTGGGCAGCTTCCTGTTTACACGCATTCACGCCGCAGGTGGTGCGGATGAGCGGTTCGAGAAGATCAAGGTCAATCCGCCGCGTTTCCTGGTCGCATGGACACTGCAAGCGGTTTGGGTGATCTTTACCGCATCCGCTGCACTGGTGATCATCACAGCGCAAGAACGTTCGCCGCTGGGACTGTTCTTCTGGGTTGGTGCGGCGATCTGGGTGATCGGCTTCGCCTTTGAGGTGGTCGCGGACAACCAGAAGCGCAAGTTCAAGAAGGATCCGGCGAACAAGGGCAAATTCATCCAGAGCGGGCTGTGGGCATGGTCACAGCATCCGAATTATTTCGGAGAGATCACGCTGTGGACCGGCATTCTTGTGATGGCATTGCCGCTCCTTTCAGGCTGGTCATGGCTGGCGGTGATATCGCCGATCTTCGTCTATCTGCTGCTGACGCGAGTAAGCGGGATCAACCTGCTTGATGGCATTGGCAAAGAGCGCTGGGGCGATGATCCGGAATATCAGAAGTATCGCAAGAACACGCCAAAGCTGTTTCCGCGACCGCCGAAGAGGTGAGGATGGCTACTCCGCCGCTTCCTTTAGGTCCGGATCGAAGCGCCATTTGGGCACTTCGCCTTTCTCTCTCAGGCGGGCCGATTCCTCGACCATATATTCGCGGGTCATCGGCACCGCTGCACGGTCCTTCACATATTGGATTTGCCAGTTCACCATCGTGCCATTTCGGAAGCTTTGCTCTGCACCGGCGAGATAGAACAACCACATGCGGTAGAACGTTTCGTCATACATCTCCGTGATTTCCTCGCGGTGTATGACGGTGCGTTTGTACCATTCTTCCAAGGTGTAGGAGTAATGGAAGCGCATCGCCTCCACATCCA
>JABDKI010000090.1 GCA_013002295.1 Altererythrobacter sp. | reverse complement strand
GCGGGATCGGTACATAGTGCACCAGCTTGCCCGCGCGATCGACCACACCGTAATGCATGAAAGGGGCGTGCTTCGAATAGTTGAAGAACATCATCTCGCCGGTCTCTTCATCCACCTTGGGATGCGCGGAGACGCCATCGAGCGGCCCCCATGGCGCCTTGCCGAGATTTTCCAGCGTAACCGGGTCCACCATCCATGCTTCGCCGCATTGGTAGAACGTGGCGTATGCTACACCCGCATGGACGATGATATCGGTACTGCCGGTGTCCTTCAGTCCGCCGTGCGCCCCGAACCCGGGCCGTTTCGATGTGCCTTTTGGGTCCATCAAGCCGCCCCAAAGCGATTGGCCGGCAATCTGTTCGGCGTCAAAGCAATGCGTGCGGACAAAACGGTTTCGATAGCTGACCTTGCCGTTGCAGATACTGGCCTGATGGATCATCGCATCGCCATCGAAGGGATGATGGCGGCCAAGCGGCTGATGAACGGGGTTTTCCGTGTTGCGCAGGTAAATGCCACCAATGTCTTTGGGCACTTCGCCTTCAATCACTTCAAGCTCGTCGACCGTCACTTCTTCATGCACGGGCGTCCACGGACCCGAGAGATAAGGGTGGTTGCTGGGCTCCAGCGAGTAATTCAACGGTGCTTCGCGGGTCATTTGCATGGCGTTCCTCTTCCCGCGGAGATTAGCGTCGCCCAGCCGGGGTGCAAGTGCGTCATTCGAGGGGCCGGATTTCGGTCCGGCCCCCGTATCGGTCAATCGCCGTCCAAAGTAATGCAATGCCAGCCAAGGAAGCGCCAATCGCCCTCACGCTTTATCAGAACATCCGCACATTTCTCAGTGTTGTTCTCGCGTTCGCCTTTGAAGTTCTCTTCAGTGATGCCTGCATAATAGTACACAACTGCCGTGTCACCGCTGACAGTGACAGCCAACGGGTCTAGCCGATGGTGAAGCACTTTGCCTTCAGCGCCGAACTTGGCGGCACCGCGAGCCATTTCAGCTTGCGAAGTGGGAACAGGGTAACTGCCGTTCATACCGTAGCCATCTTCGTCGAGGACTTCGGCCCAAGTCCCCGGATCGGAATGTTCATCCCAAGCCGAGACGATCCATGCCCACACTTCGGATTGTTCATCCGACCACTCTTGAGCGGATGCAGGAGTTGCAGCTAGACTGGCGGCAATCAATGCACAAATAGTCTTAATTTTCATAGATATTTCCCAAATACGGGAAAGCTTCCGGGCGCCACAAATGCTCTCCCGGTTCTAATTAGCCAATCCAAGCGCACGCTCCGGAATCACCAAAGCGCGGCGTCCCTACCGCGAGTCGAGGCTCGGCGCCTAGATCGCTTTAGCATTGCGAAGATTGGCACGCCATCGTGTGCCGCCATATTCTTGCGGATCAGGGCTTTGCCTTCCTCCGACGGATCATGCCCTCTTGCGCTACGCTGGCGATCAGCTTGCCATCGCGGTTGAAGATACGCCCACGGTTGAAGCCGCGTCCTGCGCCGCTCCAAGGTGCATCGGTGGCATACAGCAGCCATTCGTCGGCGCGGGCAGGCCGGTGGAACCAGATGGCGTGATCCAGGCTCGCCCCGGTCAGCTCGCCGCGCATCCATGACAGGCCATGCGGCAGGGCGCTGGTGCCGAGCAGGGTAAAGTCACTGGCATAAGCGATCACGGCGCGGTGCAAGGCGGGATCGTCCGGCAGAGGAGCCGTCGCGCGGAACCAGCTGTGCGCGCTGGGCTGGCGTGGTTCCGAGTTCATCCAGTGCAGTTTGTCGGTTGTGCGCATGTCGATCGGACGCGGACGAAGCATGAGTTGACGCGCAATTCCTTCGACTCCTGCTTTGTCTGTGTATTCGCGGCGCAGCTCCATATCCGGGCGCAAATCTTCGGGCTGCGGGACATCGGGCATTTGATAGTCGTCATGCTCAAGCCCCGGCTCAGGTTTCTGGAAGCTGGCCACCAGATTGAGGATGGGGCGGTTGCTGCCATCTTCTTCCAACTGGCTTGCGACGACCCGGCGGTTGGAGAAACTGCGCCCGTCAAAATCGGCGGCGACATCCAGCGCGGTTGCCGGCCCCTCTTTACCCCCGCGAAGAAAGTAGGCGTGCATGGAATGTGCTTCCTTGCCATCGCCAACAGTGGCTTGCGCGGCCTGCAGCGCTTGCGCGATGACTTGCCCGCCGAACATCCGGCCGACGCCGTTCTTCTGCGCTTTGCCAGTGAATTGCATTGCGCCTGCGGGTTCCACTGTGAGCAGCTTTACAAGGCCAGCGACCATGCGTTCGGGGGAGGGTGTGTCGGTCATAGAGGAAGCATTGCTTTGCGTTGACGCCAACGTCAACGCGCCAAATTCCTCAGATCAAAGAAAAACCCCGCCCGGATCGCTCCGAGCGGGGTCCCAGTCCCTCAAGGGGAACTCTTGTCTTAGTGAGCACCAGCCAGCGCGGCGAGCAGTAGCAGCGCCACAATGTTGGTGATCTTGATCATCGGGTTGACGGCCGGGCCCGCAGTGTCCTTGTACGGGTCACCCACGGTGTCACCGGTCACAGCAGCCTTGTGAGCTTCAGAGCCCTTGCCGCCATGGTTGCCGTCTTCGATGTACTTCTTGGCGTTGTCCCATGCGCCGCCGCCAGCTGTCATCGACAGAGCAACGAACAGACCGCCTACGATCACGCCGAGGAGCAGGGCGCCCACAGCCGCGAACGCTTCGTTCTGACCGGCGATCCAATAGATCACATAGTAGGTTGCTATCGGTGCGAGCACCGGAAGCAGCGACGGGATGATCATTTCCTTGATCGCCGCCTTGGTCACCAGGTCAACAGTACGGGCATAGTCAGGACGGCTGGTGCCTTCCATGATGCCCGGGTCTTTCGCGAACTGGTCACGCACGTCGACGACCACGTCACCCGCGGCGCGGCCAACAGCGGTCATGCCCATTGCACCGAACAGGTACGGGAGCAGCGCGCCGAGCAGAAGGCCAACGATGACATACGGATTCTCTAGGCTGAAGTTGACTTCAGCGCTCGGGAAATACTCGCGAAGGTCAGCAGTGTAAGCTGCGAACAGAACCAGCGCTGCGAGACCGGCGGAACCGATCGCGTAACCCTTGGTCACAGCCTTGGTGGTGTTGCCAACCGCGTCGAGCAGGTCAGTCTTTTCGCGGACGCTTTCGTCCAGACCGGCCATTTCAGCGATACCGCCAGCGTTGTCCGTTACCGGGCCGTAAGCATCGAGCGCGACAACCATGCCAGCGAGTGCGAGCATTGCCGTTGCACCGAACGCGAGGCCGAGCAGACCAGCAAGCTGGTACGCGCCGATGATCGCAGCGATGATGACGATGGTTGGCAAAGCTGTCGATTCAAGGCTGATTGCCAGACCCTGGATCACGTTGGTGCCGTGGCCCGTTTCCGAAGCCTTGGCGATCGAGCGTACCGGACGGTAGTTAGTGCCGGTGTAATACTCTGTGATCCAGATGATGACACCGGTCAGAACCAGACCGATCAGCGAGCAATAGAACAGGTCACGGCCGGTAAATTCGACCATACCCAGGCCCGGATTGAGCACTGTGTTCATGTCCATGCCAGCTGTGCCCAGCGCGTATGACGTCGCATACCAGATCAACGGAATCGCAAGAACGGCGGTCACGATGAAGCCCTTGTACATCGCGCCCATGACATTGGTGCCATTGCCGAGACGGACAAAGTATGTGCCGATAATCGATGTTACGATACACGCGCCGCCAATCAGCAGCGGAAGCGCCATCAATGGCAGCAACAGGTCGCCAATGCCGGTTAGCAGCAGCGCCATAAGAACCATGGTTGCGCCAACGGTCACGACATAGGTTTCGAACAGGTCGGCGGCCATGCCGGCACAGTCGCCTACGTTGTCGCCCACATTGTCGGCGATGGTTGCCGGGTTGCGGGGGTCATCCTCAGGGATACCCGCCTCGACCTTGCCTACCAGGTCAGCGCCAACGTCTGCAGCCTTGGTGAAGATACCACCGCCGAGACGTGCGAAGATCGAGATCAGCGATGCGCCAAATGCCAGGCCAACGAGACCGTCGATCACGGCGCGGCTGTTCTCTTCGAGCTGCATCGGACCGATCAGCACATAGAAGAACACTGCGATAGCCAGCAGAGCCAAGCCAGCCACCAGCATGCCGGTGATGGCGCCAGCGCGGAATGCGATGGTAAGGCCTTGCTGCAGGCCAACGCTCGCCGCTTGCGCCGTACGTACGTTAGAGCGAACCGAGATATTCATCCCGATATAGCCTGCAACGCCCGACAGAACTGCGCCTATTACGAAGCCAACTGCCGGAATCTCGCCGAGGAAAAACCAGACGAGGGCGGCTACAACCACACCGACGATGCCGATAGTGGTGTATTGGCGGTTGAGATAGGCCTGCGCACCCTCTTGGATGGCGCCGGCGATTTCTTGCATTTTGGCGTTCCCGGGATCTGCCCCAAGAACTTGGCGGCTGGTGAAAATGCCATACACAATGGCAAGCAATCCCAGCCCGATTGAAATGAGAATTAGGTCCACGAACTCTTCCCCTTAAACCCACGTGGAAAAACGCCCCTGCGGACGCAGAGACGATCGGTGGCGGTGCTATAAGCGATGACACGCGGGTGACAAGGGTGGATTCGGCGGAATCCGGCAGGATTCGGCCCGTTTCACCAGTTTCGCTAGTGTTGGTAGCCCAAACCTTCCGCGTTCACGATTGGATTGCCGTCGAGCATGAGCGGTGCGAAACCTTGAGATTCTACTGAACCGATGCGGGTGCAGTTGACTGGTGGGCTTACTTCGGACGGGAGGGTGAACAGAAGTTCGTAATCATCGCCCCAGCGTAGGCATTCTGAGCGCCGCTGAGGTGCGGCGACCGGCACTTTTGAGCTGTCGATAGACAGCGTGACTTCGCTTGCAGTCGCCATGCGGAATGCATCAAGCAGCAACCCGTCAGAGATATCCATCATTGCACCAACGTGCAGCGCAAGAGCTTGACCTTCGGATAGGCGAGGGACGGGGCGGTTGTAGGCCTCAAGATGCGCAGGATCGCCTTCAAATCCCAGCATAGCCCGACCAAGAGTTCCGGTGACATAGACGTTGTCGCCGATCCGCGCCCAGCTGCGTGCAGGGACAGGTATATGCGACGCGCGGCCGATAGCGGTCAGGCCCAATGTTCGAGGCCCATCCGCTTTGATTGTGTCGCCACCAAGAAGCGGCACATCGTACTTCGCAAGGATCGCATGCAGCCCTTCCACAAAGCGGTCATCCCCTCTTCCCAAGGCATGGCTGAGTAGCACTCCGATGGGTTCGGCACCTTTCGACGCGAGGTCAGAGAGGTTGGAAGCGACAAGCTTCCAGGCGATGTCATATGGATCGGCGTCGGGAAGCCAGTGCGTTCCTTCGGCCATGCTGTCATGCGTCAGGATCAGGGTCTCGCTGCCAATCTCAAGAATGGCGCAATCATCTTCGAGCCCGCGCGCGCCCGGATGGAGCGGGAGTTTGCGCAAGGCCTCGATGAATTCAGATTCGTTTATGTCCGCGCCTCTTTGCTCACCGCATCGAGGATGCCATTCACGAATTTTGCTTCACGGTCATCGAAGAAAGCTTTGGCCACATCGACATATTCGTTGATCGCGCTGGCGGCAGGAACATCTGCCCGAGCGACAAGCTCGTAAGCGCCGGCGCGCAGGATTTGCAACATGGTCTTGTCGAGCCGCGCGATCGTCCAGCCGCCGGCCAACTTGCCCACCAGCAATTCATCAATCTCCTCGCGGCGGCAATCGACTCCGCTGACGATATCATCGAAGAAATCGACTTCGGCATCGGCGAAGACTTCGCCTTCGTGATCCTCGTCGTCTACTTCGCGGCCCAGCCGATGCTGGTGAAATTCATTGAGCAGTCTGGCGAGGGCGGTGCCCTCCATCTGCTGTTGATACAGCGCCTGGACAGCGGCTAGCCGTGCGGCGGAGCGGGCCTGAGAGCGAGCGGGAGCGTTCATTTAAGCCTCAATTCGACTGATTTGGCATGCGCGGGCAAGCCCTCAGCATGGGCGAGCGAAACCGCAGCGGGTCCGATCTTTGCTAACGAAGCCTCGTCCAGCGCGATGAAGCTCGTGCGTTTCATAAAGTCGAGGACCGATAACCCGCTGGCAAAGCGCGCCCGGCGGCCGGTTGGCAGCACGTGGTTGGGACCAGCGACATAATCGCCGATGGCTTCCGGGGTCATTCGGCCAAGGAACACGCTGCCCGCATGGCGGATCGTGTTCAAGAGCAAGTCCGGTTCCGCAACGGCAAGTTCGACATGTTCGGCTGCAAGACGGTCTGCGAGTGCCGCGGCCTCAGCCAAGTCGCTGATCACGATAATCGCGCCGTTGGCTTGCCAGCTGGCGGTTGCAGTTTGCGTGGTCGCAAGTTCGCGGAGCTGAGCATCGACTTCTGTCGACACTGCATCAGCAAACTGAGCATCATCAGTAATCAGGATCGACTGCGATGTGGGGTCATGTTCGGCCTGGCTGAGCAAATCCGCCGCTATCCAGTCAGCGCGATTGTGCTTGTCCGCGATGACCAGAATTTCACTCGGCCCAGCGACCATGTCGATCCCGACAACGCCGAAAAGCTGGCGCTTTGCCTCTGCTACCCAGGCATTGCCCGGGCCGGTAATGACATCGACCTTGGCGATGCGATCGGTTCCATAGGCAAGCGCGGCGACTGCCTGCGCCCCGCCGACGCGCCAGATCTCGTCCACCCCGGCGATATGTGCAGCGGCCAGAACGAGCGGGTTGGTGTTTCCTTGCGGGGTAGGGGTGACCACCACCAAACGCTCGACCCCGGCAACCTTCGCTGGAATCGCGTTCATCAGCAGTGATGAAGGATAGGCGGCCCTGCCACCCGGAACGTAAAGCCCAGCCGCATCAACCGCGCGCCAGATTGCACCTTGGCGAACGCCTGCATCATCGGTGAAATCTCGGTTCGCTGGAAGCTGGTCGGCATGATAAGCACGAATGCGCTCCGCAGCGAGTTCGAGCGCGTCGCGAAGCTCAGCATCAAGTCCTTCGTACGCTTCTCGGCAGGCTTCCGCTGTGATTACCCAATCGCCATCGTTCGAAAGCGCGTAGCTGTCGAATTGCTGCGAATAGTCCGCCAGCGCTGCGTCGCCGCGCGCCTTTACTTCGGAAAGGATGCGCGCCACGTCAGCGCTGACATCGGTGTCGCTTTCGCGCCGTGCATTGACGAGCGTGTCAAACGCCTGCGCAAAATCTTGATCAGAGGAGACCAGCCTTTGCATCAGGCCGCGGCCTTGTTGCTGGCAAACTCGCGGAAGGCAGACACCAGTTCAGCGACGCGCGGATCGGTTTTCAGCGCCGCGCGATTGACGATCAGCCGCGCAGAAATGTCCAGAATACGGTCAGTCTCGACCAAGCCGTTTTGCTTCAGCGTCGCGCCGGTCGATACCAGATCCACGATCTGCCGCACCAGACCGAGCGAGGGTGCCAGTTCCATCGCGCCGTTCAGCTTGACGCATTCGGCCTGAATGCCTTGCGCCTCGAAGTGCCGACGCGTGAGGTTGGGATACTTGGTTGCAACGCGCAGGTGGCTGACAGTGCCGCTGGGCGCTTCATCCCCCGCCACGCGTGCAACTGAAAGCCGGCAGTGGCCAATGTCCAAGTCGACGGGCGCGTAAAGGTCAGCGTAATCAAATTCTTCGATCACGTCAGAGCCGACAATTCCGATCTGCGCTGCGCCATGCGCGACAAAGGTGGCGACGTCGAAAGCGCGCACGCGAATGAGGCGCATATCCGGACGCGTGGTCGCAAAACTTAGCGCGCGGTTGCTCTTGTCGTGAAAGCCATCTTCCGGCACCACGCCCGCATGCGCCATCACCGGCAGCGCTTCGTCAAGAATGCGGCCTTTGGGAATGGCGAAAGTCAGCAGGTTGTTCACGTTGTCAGTCATTGCGTGGCGGCACTTAGTGACTGGCGGCAGAAAGGGCAATGAAAAGGAGGCGTAGTGGCGGACAGTGCATTGATGGACATGGCGTCGGTTCCCAAGGGTATCGAATGGCAGGCCGAGCATGCCGAAAAGGGCGGGTCGCCCGGAACGGCGCGCGTTATTCGCGCAACGCTGAAGCTTCTAGATGGCGACACCGCCACCGGACGGCGCATGGCCAATTGGCAGGGGCTGGTGGTTAAAGATGCAATGCCGTTGCGCATCGCAGGCGCGCTGCACAACCTGGTCCTGACCGGCGAGGATCAGCGGCTTGAGAATGTCTATGCCGGTCGCATAACCGATCAAAGGGCTGTCGACGCGCTGGTTTGCGAGCTTGTCGAAACATATGACGCGCGGCTTTTGCCGTGGCTCGACGGGCCGCCGCAAACGAATGAAGCTGGCCGATCCGCCAGCCTGATGGCCGGGCTTTTGTGG
>JABDKI010000132.1 GCA_013002295.1 Altererythrobacter sp. | reverse complement strand
CGCGGCGCGGGTGTCAAACGACCCGCGTGAATAGGGAAGTCTTTGGGAAAAAACCGAGGTGCGGCCTAAGCGGATGTTTTCAAATATTCCGCTGCTTCACGCTGGCTCTGGCGCCTCGCTGAGCGGTTATGTGGGGGCAATTGGTGTGAAAGTCAAAGCATTTCGCTGCGGTGCAGCATGTAGGCCGCATACTCAGCTGTGCAAAAAAATGTAGTTTACTTTTCTTTTTGCAAAGTCTGCTTGTCATTGCGAGCGTAGACAAACTGTGGGATGAAAACATGCTAACCAAACTTATGGACTCTAAGCCGGCGAAGGACATTGCGCTTGTCGCCGCGCTTGTCGCATTTGGGGCGATATTGATCAATCGACCCGATCTTCCCCCGGTTGTGACTGCCGGAATCTTGATCATCCTGACTGCTTTGATCACCGTGATCGGTATTCGGCGAGAGAACACCAATCTGGACGAGGTTGAGCTCGCGGCCGTCAACTTCGGCTCGCGCTGGAGCGTAACAGTCGTGATCGTCTTTATGCTGTTGCTGTGCTTCTTCAGTCCGCTTCAAGCAGGCGTCGACAATCTTTTCGGTAACGCGATAGGTGCTGGAAATGGGCCGATCCCCGGAACAGTGCTGATTTTCATCAGCGGATTGCTTTCCGGGCTGGTCTTGCTGCTGGGATCAAGGTCCGTGCTTATGCGCATCTGGCCTTGGACAAAGCGATAAGCGCAGCGCGAGGTACCGCCATGAAGAACACCATCCGCGTATTGCGAGCCGAAAAGCGCCTAAGCCAGGCAGAGCTGGCAGAGCTTGTCGGCGTCTCACGAAACTCCATCAATTCAGTCGAGAACGGAAAGTTTGATCCCTCCCTCCCCCTTGCTTTCCGTATCGCGCATGTCTTCGGATGCACGGTCGAGGATGTCTTTGACCAAAGCGAAGTAATCGAAGGTATCTAGAAATGTGCAGCTCAACAGCTGAAGGGCTTGTTGAGTTGCACTATTTTCCGGTCAAGGCTCGCAGCGAAGCTGAAGGGGCCGGCTATTCGGAGAGCCCCGCCCTAGCCAACAACGCCTGTGTACTTGCATCGAAATCACCTTCGCCGGACTCAATCTCGTTCGCCATTTTCTTGCCCAGCTCCACGCCGAACTGGTCGAACGGGTTAATCTGCATCAGAACGGCATTCGCAAACACGCGGTGCTCGTGAAATGCGATCAGCGCGCCCAATGTCGCTGCGTCCAGATCGTCGCACAGCATGGTCGCTGACGGGCGATCCCCCGGGAAAGCCCGCGCGGGATCTTTGCCATCGCTGGCCATGTTGCCGCCCGCCATCAGCGCCGCGCCCTGCGCAAAGCAATTGGTCAGCAGGATCGCGTGGTGTGCAGGATCGAGCGCGTCGCCCGGCGCGATGCTGGCGATAAAGTCCACCGGCACCAGATGCGTGCCCTGGTGCAGCAGCTGGAACACCGCATGCTGCGCGTCGGTCCCCACTCCGCCCCATGTAATCGGCGCGGTCGGGCCTTCGGCTGGCGTGCCATCGGCCTTCACGGACTTGCCATTGCTCTCCATCTCCAGCTGCTGGAGATAGTCAGGCAGCAAGCCCAGCCGCTCGTCATAAGCAAAGCACGCGCGCGTCTGACACCCGCGAAGCCGCGCATAATACTGATCAGCAAAGGCGGCGCGCAGGCACAGGTTTGCCCCGCCAACTGTGTCGCGGAAATGTGTATCGACGACTTGGGCCCCGTCCAGCATCGCTGTGAAATCTTCCATCCCCACTGCCAGCGCGACCGGAAAGCCGATGGAGGACCATAGCGAGTATCGCCCGCCGACACTCTCCGGAAACGGCAACACGCGCGTCTCGTCAACGCCCCATTCGACGGCCTTATCCGGCGATGCGGTAAGTGCGACCGCGCGGCCCGAAGGATCGGACACGCCATTGTCGCTGAGCCATTTGAGCGCAGACGCCGCATTGGTCATGGTCTCAATCGTGGTGAAAGTTTTGGATGCGACCGCGATCAGAGTCTTCGCCGGATCGCATGCTTCGAATGCTGCCTCTAGCGCTACGCCATCGATGTTGGAGACGACATGCACATCCACCAGCGCCAGATCGCGGGTCAGCGCATCCACCGCCAGCGCCGGCCCCAACGCGCTGCCGCCAATGCCAATATGGATCAAGTGTTCGATCTCTCCCAGCGCACCGCCGTGGATCGCCTCAACCAGCATGCCCATGCGTGCGAGCAGCGCCTGACCCTCTTCGACATCTGCATCATTCCCGACGCCGCGCATGGCGCTATGCGTCGCCGCACGACCTTCAGTGACATTTACGACCTCTCCGCCGAATAACTTCGTCCGCTGTCCAGCAAAGTCACACGCTTCGGCCAGTGTCTCAAACCCTGCGATCAAATCAGCGTCCAGATGTGTCTTCGACCAATCGAACAAGATGCCTACCTGTCCCTCTTCCACATCCCACTCAATCCGCGCGGACAGGGCGTCTACACGCGCGTCATCGCCCTCAAACAGTTCCGCAAGCGTGCGCTGCGGCAAGGATTGCAGATGGGTCCAAGCGGAGGAGATGTTGTCGCTCATCGCGAAAAGCCTTTCACAAGTTGGTCCCGCGCGATTAGGGACGGATGCGATGGATGGGAAGACCGTAGATACGAATGCACCCGCAATTGATGCGGAAGAAAGCGGCGAAAGCTGGGGCAGCTTTGCGCTGTTCGTGTTGAAGCTCGCACTGGTTGTGTTGATCTTCCGCAGCTTTGTTTTCTCGCCCTTCTCTATCCCCTCGCAGAGTATGCAGCCACGGCTATGGAATGGCGACTATCTGCTCGCGGCGAAATGGCCCTACGGGATCTCGAAATATTCGCTTCCCTTCGAAGCGCCGCTGATTTCGGGACGGATTTTCGCTGGCCAACCCGAACGCGGTGATGTGGTGATCTTCAAGCACCCGTTGGACGGTACGGACTATATCAAGCGTGTTATTGGTTTGCCCGGCGACACCTTCGCAATGCGCAATGGACAGGTGATGCTTAACGGCGAAGCCCTGCCACAAACCCGGCTTGATGATATTGTAATCCCTGTCACGCCCAACAGCGGCTGTTCGCGAGAATCGGCACTTGAAGCGATCGCAGATGGTAGCCAGGTTTGCCGCTACACCCGATTCCGCGAAACTCTGCCGTCCGGCAAAAGCTACGATGTGATCGATCTTGAACCCAGTTTCGTCGATACCACTGCTCCTCGAATTGTGCCTGAAGGGCGCGTGTTGGTTCTGGGCGACAATCGTGATGCCTCCTATGACAGCCGCTACCCAGCTGAGCCGGACAAGGGCGTCGGGCTTGTCCCGCAAGAGAAGCTGGTTGGCCGCGCCAGCTTCATCATGTGGTCAACCGATGGCAGTGCGGAATGGCTGAAGCCCTGGACCTGGATTAGCGCCGCACGCTGGCACCGGATCGGAGATAGCTTATGACCTATCTCGCACCTGAGACACGCGAATGGCTCTCATCGCTCGGCATTGAGCTGGCAGACGAACCACGCTGGTTCGAAGCCATCACGCATGGAAGCACCGGCGAAAGCTCCGATTATGAGCGGCTAGAGTTTCTGGGGGACCGGGTGTTGGGGCTGACCATCGCGGAATGGCTTTTCGAAGTCAGCGCTTCTGCGGAGGGGCGGTTATCACAGCGCTTGAATGCACTTGTCAGCAGGCAGACCTGCGCTCGGGTCGCCAAACAGATCGGTCTTGGCGACCACATTCGCCTTGGCAAGCAAGCACGCGATGATGGTGCGCGCGAAAGTACCAACATCCTTGGCGATGTCATGGAATCGCTAATCGGTGCGCATTTTATCGAGCATGGCTTTGCGCCGACGCGCGATCTGATCCGGCGGCTATGGCGAGCCGAGTTTGAAGGCGGTGCAGGCAAGTCGAAACATCCAAAAAGCGCGCTTCAGGAATGGGCGGCGGGCAATCAGCGTCGCCCTCCGCAGTATGAGATAGTCAATCGCGAAGGGCCGGACCACGCGGCACGGTTCACAGTGCGTGTCAGCGTCAAGAATGTCGGCGAGGCCGAGACCACCGCGAGCAACAAACAAGAGGCAGAGCGGCTAGCTGCTGCTGCCTTTATGGAGCAATTTGCATGAGTTCAAATGATAGCCAAAAATGCGGCGTCGTCGCCGTGATTGGCGCGCCCAATGCGGGCAAGAGCACGCTGGTGAACCAGCTGGTCGGGCAAAAGGTTGCGATCACCAGTTCCAAAGCACAAACCACTCGCGCGCGCATGCTGGGCATTGCGTTGCATGATAATGTGCAGATGATCCTGGTCGATACACCGGGTATCTTCGCGCCGCGCCGCAAGCTCGACCGCGCTATGGTCAGCGCCGCTTGGGAAGGCGCAGAAGCCGCCGATGCAGTGTTGCTGCTGGTCGATCCGATCAAGCAGCGTCGGCACGAGCTGGAACCGCTGCTCGAGGCGCTGGAAAAACGGCCCGAGCGCAAGTTCCTCGTCATCAACAAGGTTGATCGCGCGAAGAAGGAAGAGCTGCTTGTGCTAGCGCAGGAGTTGTCCGGAAGGGTCGCTTTCGAGGAGATTTACTTCGTATCCGCGCTGACCGGAGATGGCGTGCCAGAAATCAAGCAAGCGCTGGCCGATTTGATGCCTGAAGGCCCGTGGCACTACCCCGAAGATCAGGTGTCTGACGCAAGCGAGCGCTTGCTCGCGACGGAAGTGACGCGCGAACAGCTGTATCAGCAGTTGCACGAGGAACTTCCGTATGATTCCGCGGTGCGCCCGGAAAGCTATACCCAGCGCCCTGACGGCAGTGTTGAAATCCGCCAGCAAATCGTGATTGGTCGTGACAGTCAGAAGCCGATTGTGCTTGGCAAGGGCGGATCAAAGATCAAGTCCATCGGCGAAGCTGCGCGCAAGGAATTGTCCGAGATCCTCGGTGTGAAAGTGCACCTGTTCCTGCACGTCAAAGTCAGCGAGAACTGGGATGAGGACAAGGAAATCTACGAGGAAATGGGCCTCGACTGGGTGCGCTAGTATAAGACTTGTGAGATAGTCGAGCCATGCCATCCACCGACCTCCTCCTGCAAATCGGATCCGCGCTAGCTGTCGGAATACTGATTGGTATCGAGCGCGGGTGGCAGTTGCGCGGCGCGCAGGAAGGCATGAGGGTTGCCGGCGTCCGCACCTTCAGCTTGCTGGGCCTAACCGCCGGGCTTGCGGGATTGCTGGGTGCGACGGGTTACGCGTTGGTTGCGCTGGCCATTGTGATCGGAGCCGCCGCCATCGCCTCTTTAGGCTATTGGCACACGATCAAGGCGGATGGAGTTGTCGATGCGACGTCACCTGTCGCCGCGATGGTCACACTCGCGCTCGGTTTTCTGGGCGGAAGCGGAGAGCCGGCGCTCGCGGTCGCAGGCGGCGCAATTGTTACCTTGATCCTCGCGCTGAGATCAGAACTGCACCGGTTTGTCGGGGAGCTAGATGAAGCCGACCTGAAAACCTTCGCACGCTACTCCGTAATCGCGCTAGCGGTTTTGCCGTTCCTGCCTGAAGATCGCTTTGGCCCCTATGACGCATGGGACGCGCAAACGCTCTGGCTCGTGGTTATCATTGTCACTGGTTTTTCATTCGTCGGCTATGTGGCCAACCGCATCTTCGGAGCGAAACGCGGCACCATCGCCACCGCGGTGATTGGCGGCGCCTACAGCTCAACGGCAGTTACGCAGTCCTTCTCCCAACGACTGGGATCCGGACAAGGTGGCAGTGCGGAGAATGCCGGGATCGCGCTGGCCACGGCAGTGATGTATCTGCGCGTGATCGTGCTGGTCGCGCTTATTGCAACGCCGCTGCTCAGTCACTTCATCGTGTTGGTATCGCCGGCGCTGATCACCGGGTTCATTGTCAGTTACCTGCTATATCGCAAGGCAGAGCACAGCACGGGGCCCGCCCCGCCGGGCAATCCTATCGCTCTGCTCCCTGCGCTCACTTTCGTGGCCATTGTCGCAGCAGCGGCGATCGCCGCACGCTGGGCGCAAGAGGCATTCGGGGAGCAAGGTATTGGGGTGCTGCTGTTCCTGATGGGCAGCATGGATGTGGATGCGTCGATTGTCACCGCGGGCGGGCTGGAACCAGATACGATTGCGAATAACCTTGCCGCACTCGCCATCGCCGGAACGATCCTTGCCAATATGGCGGTCAAGCTGGGCGTGACGGTTGCCTTTGGCCGGTCAGCAGCAAAGCATGCCGCCCTTGCGCTTGCCGCGAGCATGGCCGTGCTGATGATCAGCCTGGTCGCCGGATATCTTGCGCTTTAAGCGGATTTAGTCCTGCTCGACGCCTAGCTTTTCCAGCTTCGCTGCCAGTGCAGCCTCGTCGAACGGCTTGGTAATGTAATCGTCCGCGCCCGCTGAGATGCCCTCGTGGATGTCGGTCGCTTCGCCTTTGGAAGTGCAGAACACAACGGTTGGCGCGTGCGTTGTGGGCAATTTGCGCAACTCGCTCACGAACTCCGGGCCGCTCATCACGGGCATTTGCCAGTCGGTTAGCACCAGATCGGGCATCGCCTGCTTGCAGCGCGCAAGACCTTCTGCGCCGTCTTCCGCTTCGATCACGCGATAGCCCAGGCTAAGCGCAATCTTGGCTGCAACTTTACGGATCACGCGGCTGTCATCGACAATCAGGCAAGTCCGCTCGCGCGCAGCCCGCGTCTCATGCACATCGCGCATCGCCTTGGCGGCGCGCACAATCGCGTCGGTATCGCTCTCGTCCAACGGTGCAGGTTCTTCGCGCGCAGCGGCCGAAGCGTCGGCCTCGTTGTGCGCATTGGCCAGCTTTTCAGCCAGCGTCTTGCCCTCCAGCTGGCCGCCGTGTTTGCCCGATTGTGGGCCCGTTGAGCGTTTGATCAGATTTTGAATGATGACAGCTCCCGATTGACATCGAACGCGCTCTTGACCCGTGATCCAGTGTCCTGATCAGCCAGTTCGCCCTGCGTCATGCAGACATGCAGATAAGGGATCCAGACGTCGCCATACTCGGCCTTTTGATACCACACGTCGAGCACATCATAGCTCGCCCAAATCCCGTCAGGCTCTTTCAAGCGTAGGCCTTCTCCGATACGCGGCACAGCCGCAAAACGCAGCCGGGACTGCGTTTGGTGCGTTTCATTCTGTACTTCGATTTCGATCACGTCTGCTGACCCCTTGGTTCAGGGACACGGCATAACGCCCAAAGCTTGACGATTTACCAACGCGAAAGAGTGAAAGTTTCGCCGCGCAAAAAAGGTTACTTTTTCGCTGCTGCCTTCTTCTTCGCGGGCGCTTTCTTCTTGGCTGGGGCCTTCTTGCGTTTTTTCTTCGCCGGGCCCTTGGCTGCGCGCGCGTCGATCAGTTCGATAGCCTTGGCCGCCTCGATGTCTTCGGGCTTTATATCCTTCGGAATAGTCGCGTTGACGTTTCCATCGGTGACATACGGGCCATAGCGGCCTGGCATGACCTTGATCTCGCCGCCGCTTGTCGGGTGCTCACCCAGCGTCTTGATCGGTTCAGCCTTGCCGCGCCCGCCGCCCTTGCGATTGGCAGCTTCCGCCAGAATCGTGACCGCGGCATTCATGCCCACGTCAAACACATCGTGCGTGCTTTGTAGTTTACCGTATTTGCCATCATGGCGAAGATACGGGCCATAGCGTCCGATCGCAGCTTCGATTTCCTTGCCGGTTTCCGGGTGTGCGCCCACAATGCGCGGCAAATCCAGCAGTTTTGCGGCCCATTCAACGTCAAAATCGTCCAGATCTTTGGGGATCGAAGCGCGCTTCTTCTCCCCATCGACTTCCATCTCGACATAGGGTCCAAAGCGCCCGGTTTTGCGCTGAATTTCAGCCCCGTTTTCGGGGTGTGTGCCCATGACACCGTCTTCAGCGCCGCCATCGCCCTGCCCGCCTGGCTGAGCAAAGCGGCGGGTGTATTTGCACTCCGGATAATTCGCGCACGCGATAAACGCACCAAAGCGCCCTCCACGCAACGCCAACCGGCCATTTTCGCGCCCCTCATCGCGGCACATCGGGCACATGCGCGGGTTCTCGCCATCCTCACGCTCTGGGAAAAGGAAATCGGACAGATAATCGTCCAATACTTCGGTCACTTCCGAAGGCAGCTTCTCCATCACCTCTTCGGTTTTGGGTTTGAAGTCCTTCCAGAATTTGCTCAGCAGTTCTTTGTACTCTTCGCGTCCGTCCGAAACCGTATCGAGCTCGTCTTCCATCCCTGCGGTAAAGTCATAGGCGACATAGTTGGGGAAGAAGCGCTCTAGAAATGCTGTCAGGAGACGTCCTGATTCCTCTGCAAAGAAGCGGTTTTTCTCCATCCGCACATAATCGCGATCACGCAGCGTCTGGATCGTGGAGGCGTAAGTAGATGGGCGCCCGATGCCCAGTTCCTCAAGCCGCTTAACCAAAGAAGCTTCGGAGAAACGCGGCGGTGGCTGAGTGAAATGCTGGTTGGCTTCAACCGCCTTTTTCAGCGGGCTGTCGCCCTTGCGGATGACCGGCAACATACCGTCTTCGTCATCGTCGGACTTGTCATCAAAGCCCTCTTGATAGACCGCGAAGAAGCCCGGGAACTTCACCACCTGCCCGGTCGCGCGCAGCTCATGCTGCCCGCTTGGGTCGCGCATAGTTACAGTGGTGCGTTCCAGTTGCGCAGCGGCCATCTGGCTTGCCATCGCGCGCTTGAAAATCAGATCGTAAAGCTTCGCCTCATCGCCAGAACCCGCATGATCGCGGCGAAAATCGGTCGGACGGATCGCTTCGTGCGCTTCCTGCGCGTTCTTCGCCTTGGTGGCGTAGAAACGCGGCTTCTCAGGCAGATACGCCTTGTCGTAGCGGTCACCGATCGCATCACGCAGAGCGTGTATCGCCCCCGGATCCATCTGCACACCGTCGGTACGCATGTAAGTGATCGCGCCTGCTTCATACAGCGACTGCGCGCATCGCATCGTGTGGCTGGCGGAGAAGCCCAGCTTGCGCGCGGCCTCCTGCTGCAGGGTAGATGTGGTGAACGGCGGCGATGGATTGCGTTTGAGAGGTTTGGTCTCGATATCCTCGACCGTAAACCGCGCGCCTTCGACAGCGGCCTTGGCCGCCATCGCGCTTCCTTCATTGCCCAGCGTCATCTTGTCGAGCTTCTTACCCTCGAACTTGACCAGCCGTGCATCGAATCCGGTGCCGTCCTGCTCCATTTTGGCGAGGACTGACCAGTATTCCTCGGGCTTGAATATCTCGATCTCGTGCTCGCGCTCGCAGATCAAACGCAGCGCGACCGATTGCACGCGCCCTGCACTTTTCGCGCCGGGCAGCTTGCGCCACAGCACGGGGCTGAGCGTGAAACCGAACAGATAATCGAGCGCGCGACGCGCTAGGTATGCGTCAATCAGCGGCTGATCGAGTTCGCGTGGGCTCTTCATCGCTTCGGTCACAGCGGACTTGGTGATCGCATTGAAAGTGACGCGGTCCACCTTGGTGGGCAGAGCCTTGCGTTTCTTCAGCAGCTCCTGAACATGCCAGCTGATTGCTTCACCTTCGCGGTCAGGGTCAGTCGCGAGAACGAGGCGGGTTGCGTCTTTCGCGGCATCGGCGATTTCCTTGAACCGCTTCTGCTTGTCACGATAGAGTTCCCAATCCATCGCAAAGTCTTCGTCCGGGCGCACGCTGCCATCCTTGGGCGGCAGATCGCGGACGTGACCATAGCTGGCCAGAACCTTGAAGTCCTTGCCCAGATATTTCTCGATTGTCTTCGCCTTCGCGGGCGACTCAACGATAACAAGCTGCATTGTTTTGTTCTTAAAATCCCTGACGTGTTCTTTCACGTGTGTACGTACGCGCGAGGGTGGGAGCGGTTCGAAGGATTCGTCAAGCGGGGAATTGCAAACTC
>JABDKI010000112.1 GCA_013002295.1 Altererythrobacter sp. | reverse complement strand
AGCAGCGCGCGGGTGTAGCCACCCGCACCGAATGTTGCATCGACGATCACATCGCCTGGCTGCGGATCGAGCGCGGCGATGACTTCGTCGAGAAGAACTGGGATGTGTGGAGCATCAGCGGCGGAGGTCATTTGTTGCCCCCTTTCGCTTTAGCCTTGGCTTGTGCTTCAGCGACCAAATTGGCGCAGGCAGCTTGCGCCGCCTCCCACTCATCGCCCATCTGCGACAGCTCTTCAGGATTCCAGACCGTGAAGAAACGGCCAGCACCCTGGAAATAGAGACCATCATCAACGCGGCCCAAAGTCCGCAAGTGATCGGGCATGATAAAGCGGCCGCTGTCATCAAATGGGACTTGCGCGAAGCCGAACAGCTGGCTGGCGCGGAGATCGTAGTCAAAGTCACGGCCCAAGCGCAGAGCACGCTCTTCCTCGCGGTCGATCTGAGCGCTCAATTCTTCATTGCGCGAAAGACCAAACCCAACGAGGCAATTCCAGCGATCATGCTTGTCGAGGCATAGGATACGGCCACCAGAGGATTCCTTTACCGCCTTGCGGAAGGACGGAGGCAGGACAAAGCGGTTCTTATCGCCCGCGGGCGAAAAAGCCTGTCCACTGTATCCTCCGAAAGACACTTGTCCCTCTCCACCCTAATCCCTGAGCGATGAAGGCCCCTTCCTTCACCATCTACGGACATAGCTTCGCCGTCGCCGCCAGCGCGCGAGCGCAAACAGCGCGCTTCAAGAAACAGAAGCGCAGCACGAAACGTCATGTCCGATGGAAGACGGTCATATCGCGGGCATGGTGGGGATGGAAGGGGTTTTTACGGGAAATTACGGGATAAATTGGTAAATATTTGATTTACAATATTTTTCTTCCCGGTGATTTTCGACCTTTATTGTCGAAAATCTCGAGAAATGCGGGGCAATCCCCTGTTTTTCCGCGCAAAAGGGATGCACCGAGTCGCTTTTCCCGCGATTATCCCGTGAAATCCCCGATCGAATTGAAATCATTCTTCGAAGGCGTGCTCCAACAGAGCGAGCAACTGCTCCTCTGCCGGCCTTTCCGCTTCAGGCATTTCAAGAATGGCAGCGTCCGCCAAGAGAAACACCTGCCCTGCCCCCACAGAACATTTGGCAGCGATCCCGTCGCCCAAGACCGCGCAACTGCCCCGCGCAGCCAATTGCTCCTCGCTCAGCCCTTCGATCTCTTCGAGAAGAATGACTTCCCCAGCCACCTGAACCGGTACAGTTCCCTGTCCGTAGTCGGCTTCACGCAGTTCAAACGGCTGGAAATCGTCAAACCGCAAAGTCATTCCCCAACGCAAGACTACCGGCGGAATAAGCCCAACTGCCGTGGGATGGCTGGGATCGCTGAGCGCAACCGAATAATGACCCGTCAACATTGGATCGAGGAAGTAAAGGAGCTTACCCCCTTCCCGCACCCAGGTGTCCAAACCTTCGTTGTCCGCAGGGCTGAGCCCACGCGGCTGCGCGATGATCAACCGATCAAAGCCTTCGATCGGCGCAGACTCGCCCTCATTGCCGGTCAAACTATCAAGCGGAGTAATTTCGTAGCGGCGTTCAAGCGTTTCGCGCACCCAGGGAGTCTCGCTGTCCTTGTCCACCAGAGAAGCAATGTCGCTACCTTCAGGCCAATAGATCGGAAGGCTTGTCATTAGTGCGAGCTTGTGACGCTCCTCGGGGATTTCTGGATCGCTCGCACTCAACCAGGCAATCACGGAAAGCGCGGTGAATAATACGACCAGCCCGGCGATTGCGGATTTAGGGATCCGGAGTATCTGCGACATCGTCTAACCCCGTTTCAAGCAACGGATCGGTTTCGGGTGTCGCGGTTGGCTCCACCGGCAAATCCGGCACAACACCTGCGTCAGCCAGCGGATCACGTTGCGACGGCTTGTCTTGCGGAGCCGTTGTCGGTGCTGCGTCAGGAACCGAGGCTTCTTCGGTGACACGCGCACGGTCCTGAATAATGTTGGCTAAACCGACCAGCAAGACCATCGCCGCGATGCCTGACAGTCCGACTTGCAACCGCTGTGTTGCTTGCGCGCGGGTACCGCCCAAGGGTGCGACTTCGGTCGCCTCGTCGGGCTCAGCGGGTCCGCGTAGGCGCGGGAGTTTGAAGATGTCAGGCTTCTGCATCACTCATCAGGCTACTGCCTTGGGAGTTTCAGTCAATCAGCTTTGAGCCAATCGAAAACTGGCAAGCCTTTCTCTGCCAGCCAATCTGGGTTGTAGAGTGTCGAAAGATAGCGGAATCCAGTGTCACAAAGGATCGTTGCAACACGCGCGTCCTTGCGTCCTTCAGCAACCAGCTTCTTGCCCAGTTCAATCGCGCCTGCAACGTTGATGCCTGAAGAAAGACCTAGGCAGAGCCCTTCATCGCGAAGCATTTGCGCGACCCAGATCAAACCTTGCTCGTCAGAAATACGGAATTGATCGTCGATCGGTGCGCCTTCGAGATTGGCGGTGATCCGCCCCTGCCCGATGCCTTCGGCCACGGAAGACCCTTCGCCCTTCAATTCGCCATGCGCGTAGTAATTGTAGAGCGCGGCGCCATGCGGATCGGTCAGCGCAATACGGACGTTTTCGTCGAGCGCCTTAAGCCCCATGCCGACGCCGGCAACGGTTCCGCCGGTACCAGCTGCACAGGAAAATCCGTCAATCTTGCCGCCAAGTTGCTCCCACAATTCTGGCGCAGTGCCTTCGATATGCGCCTTGCGATTGGCGGTGTTGTCAAACTGTCCGGCCCAGATCGCGCCTTCGGTCTCTTCCGCCATGCGGCGCGAGGTGTGCTGGAAGTGCGCGGGGTCAGCGTATTTTGTCGGAGGGACAAGAACCAGCTCCGCACCCAGCGCGCGCAGCGTGTCCATTTTTTCCTTCGACTGATTGTCAGGCATGACAATGATCGTTTTGTAGCCAAGCGCATTGGCTACCAGCGCGATCCCGATTCCCGTGTTGCCTGCGGTGCCTTCGATCACCGTCCCGCCCGGTTTCAGTTCGCCGCGCGCCTCGGCATCGCGGATCATGTAGAGCGCTGCCCGGTCCTTCACAGACGAGCCAGGGTTGGCAAACTCACACTTACCATAGATTTCGCAACCTGCCGCTTCGCTTGCCCCCTTTAGAAGGACGAGTGGCGTGTTGCCGATCAGTTCAAGTGTAGAGCCAAAGGGTTGAGTGATATTCATGAGGCAAGAGATAAGCCCTACCGGCCTATCCCGCAACGAAGATCAATCTTCAGGGGCGATAGTTACCTTGAGGCCGTCCAGGTCTGCCGTGAACGGGATCTGGCACGACAGGCGCGAGGTCTCATTGCGATGATCGGAACTTTCCAGCAGATCGTCTTCGTCTTCACTCATCGCTGGCAGCTTGTCAGTCGCGCCAGCATCAACGTGAATGTGGCACGTGGCGCAAGAACAGCAGCCGCCGCACAGCGCCAGCAGCTCGTCAAAACCATTGTCGCGAATGGCCTCCATCACGGTCAGGCCGTCTTCCACCTCGATTGTCGATTCTTCACCATCGCGATTGACGACTGTCAGCTTAGGCATTTTGCATTCCCTTTTGCGGTGGGCTTTTCCCGGGAGGAGCCCTAGATAATGTTTCGAGGGCGCTCGCTAAGCAGGTGCGGCCCGATTTGCAAGCTAGGGGAATAGTTAGTGAGCCTGAGCGCTGAAACAATAAAAGCCGGGTTGGATGCAATCGCAAGCAGCGACGAACGCGTTTCCGGATTGCTTGATCGCGTGGGCTATCCTGAACCGCGCATCCGCGACACCGGCTACAAAACACTGCTGCGCACCATAGTTGGCCAGCAGGTCTCCGTCGCCGCAGCAACGTCTATGTGGAACAAGCTGGAGGCCGAACTTGGCCAGGACTTCAAACCAACTTGCGTGCTCGAACGTGATTTCGATACGCTGCGTGCGTGCGGCCTCTCGCGCCAAAAACAGGGCTATGCCCGATCGCTCTGCGAGTTGGTCGCGGCAGGCGAGTTAGATTTCGATGATTTGCCCAAGGATGACGAAGCGGCGATTGAGGAATTGACCCGCATCAAGGGAATCGGGCGATGGTCAGCTGAGATCTATTTGCTGTTTGCTGAGGGCCGCCCGGACATCTGGCCCGCTGGCGATCTGGCGGTGCAGGAAGGCGTGAAGCGTTTGCTCGACCTGCCCGAACGCCCGACCGAAAAGCCGACCCGCGAGCTAGCAGAAGGTTGGCGCCCACATCGCGGGGCTATGGCGATTTTCACCTGGCACTTCTACGCCAATCCGGCAATGTAACTCGGCCTTCACCAAAGACTTGATACGCGCGGTTCAGCGTGTATTATCTAAATAACACACCAATCATCGGAAAGCCTCACCCCATGACGCATGACTTGAGCTCGATTCCCCTGATCCCGCGCGATGACCTGTTCGGAAATCCGACCCGTGCGGCTGGCAAGCTCAGCCCGGATGGCAAGTGGCTCAGCTGGCTTGCACCCAGGCAAGGCGTTCTCAATATATGGCTCGCGCCGGTTGATAGTCCCGAGGCCGCCAAAGCGATGACCGAAGCGACCGATCGCCCGATCCGTCAGTACATGTGGGCGCCCGATTCCAAGAGTTTGCTGTATATTCAGGATAAAGGCGGCGATGAGAACTTCCTGCTTTACGGCGTCGACATTGCGAGCGGGAAAGAGACCACGCTGACACCGTTCGAGAACACGCGTGTTGATATTGTGGGCGGGTCGGAGAGCATCCGGGACAAGATCCTGATCGGGCTGAACAATCGCGATCCGCAATTCCACGATGTGCATCTGCTCAACCTCAACACCGGTGAGCTAACGCTGGTAATCGAAAACGACAGCTACGCTGGCTTTATGGCCGATGACACGCTGACCGTGCGCATGGCACTGCGTCAGAACGAGGCTGGCGGAACGGACTATTTCCGCGTGGTCGATAATGATGTGGAGGACGAGCCGTTTTCAACCACCGCGATGGAAGACGCGCTGACCACCAGCCCTGCTGGCTACACACGCGATGGATCAATCCTCTATTGGCTGGATAGCCGTGATCGCAACACCGCTGCACTCTATGCAGAAGATGTCGCCAGCGGTGAGCGCACACTGATCGCGGAGAATGACAAGGCCGATATCGGCGGCACGATCCGCGATCGCGAAACCGGCGAAGTCCAGGCCTATTCGGTGAACTATCTAAAGACCGAATGGACCGCACTTGATGCTGACCTCGGCGCATCGCTCGAATGGCTCGGCACACAGCTTGACGGTGAGTATGGCATTTCCAGCCGCACCGATGACAATCAGACATGGATCGTCTGGAATGATCCGCTGACGGCCCCAACCGCAACGTATATCTTTAACCGACCAACGCAGACGCTAACACCATTTTACGTGACACGGCCAGAGCTGGAAGGCGCGCCTTTGCAGCCCATGCATCCGGTCGAGATCACGGCGCGCGATGGTCTGACGCTGCCATGCTATCTCACATTGCCAGCTGGCACCGGCATGGATGGCGATGGAAAGCCAGAGCGCCCTTTGCCAATGGTCCTGCTGGTCCACGGCGGCCCATGGGCGCGCGATGACTATGGCTTTGCAAGCGGCGTGCAGTGGCTCGCCAATCGCGGCTATGCCGTTCTGCAAGTCAACTTCCGCGGCTCGACCGGTTTCGGCAAAGAATTTCTCAATGCGGCTAACAAGCAGTGGGGCCTCGCCATGCATGACGACCTGATCGACGCGGTCGACTGGGCAGTTGCACAAGGCGTGACCGAAGCTGACAAAGTCGCGATCATGGGCGGTTCCTATGGCGGTTACGCCACATTGGCCGGGCTAGCCTTCACGCCGGAGACATTTGCATGCGGTATCGACATCGTCGGCCCATCCAACCTCGAAACACTGCTCGAAACGATCCCGCCCTATTGGGCACCGATGGTGAAGATTTTCCACGAACGCATGGGCGATCCCAGCACCGAAGAAGGGCTCGCGCTGCTGAAGGCAGCAAGCCCGCTTTACAAGGCGGACCTGATCACCAAGCCTTTGCTGATCCTGCAAGGCGCAAACGATCCGCGTGTGAAGCAATCGGAAAGCGACCAAATCGTTGGCGCGATGAAGGATGCGGGCGTGCCAGTGACCTATGTGCTTTACCCTGACGAAGGCCACGGCTTTGCCAAACCCGTCAACAACATCGCTTATACTGCGATCACGGAGAATTTCCTGGCATCAGTTCTTGGCGGGCGTAGCGAGCCGATTGGTGACACCGTGACGGCATCGACAGCCGAAATTCTGGAGGGCGTGGAGCATGTTGCCGGACTGGCAGATGCGCTGGCCAGTTAGACCCGCCTTACCAACAGTCATGTAAATAGCTGACAAACGAGTTTCAGCGAGCTACCTAACCCGCAAGACACGGTTTGGGAGAGATAAGTTGAGCGATCGCAAGAGTATTTTCATCACTGGTGGCGGGTCTGGCATCGGGCGCGAAGTCGCGATCTATTTTGCGAAACGCGGCTGGTTTGTCGGCATTGCGGATATCAGCGATGAAGGCATGCAGCAAACTCTAGGCCTGATCGAAGGTGGGTTCAAATATGCGCACAAGCTCGACGTGCGCGATCGCAATGCTTGGGATGAAGCGCTCAACGCTTTTTCAACCGCGGCCGGTGGCCGTATCGACGCTGTATTCAACAATGCCGGCATCGGCCATGGCGGCCCCATCATCGAGCAG
>JABDKI010000103.1 GCA_013002295.1 Altererythrobacter sp. | reverse complement strand
CTCTTGGACCGATCGCGCCGAATTGTTCGACATTGATACCGTACGCAAACATCGCAGCCAAAAGATGCGGCTGCTCGCCTATGGTCGGTATGCACCGGTGAAGAATTTCGGCGCACTCATCGAAGCGATGCGGCTCGTACCGCCTGATATCGTTGATCTGACGATCTTTGGCGATGGGCCCGACAGGGAGAAGCTTGAGGAATTGTCGGCTGATCTGGGCAACGCCCGCGTTCTTGGCCCCTGCGACACTCCTGGCACCTATTTGGCTGAATGTGACGCTGTCATCATTCCGTCGAAGAGCGAGGCGTTCGGCCTTGTCGCAACCGAAGCGCGTATGGCTGGTCGCGCGATACTCGTAGCAAATGTGGACGGCCTGCCCGAGCAAGTCGGTAACGGTGGTTCTGTAGCGACCATGGGCAATGCAGACGAGATCAGCCAAGCAATTCTGGATGCTGCAAAGCGAGACCTTGTTCAGATGGGAATTCAAGGACGCACTGAAGTTTGCGGACAATCTGAAGAAATCATCCTTCGCTGGATACGCTTGTTCGAACGCGCGGCCGATCAAGTTGCCGAGGAAACAATGGTGCCCAAGGCGCGCGAGCTGGTCGAAGTCGCAAGCTAGACAGTTAGGCCTAGATGTTGGGGAGGAGGAGCCGTCAGTTTGCGCAAGCAAGCTGGCGGCTTCTTAATGTCCCAGATCAAGCAGTTTAAGATACTGCATTCTCTGAAGCAGGCTTTAGAGTGATGCCGATCATCACCAGCGCTGGCCAATAAAGATAGGCCAAAATTTCCAGGTTCTCACCGAACGAATACAGCGCCAGTGTCACCGTTAGGCCGAGACCGGCGCGAGCCAATCTTTCCGACTGAGCCTTCGCCAGCAGAAAGACGAAGGTGATCGCCAACGGCACGGCCAAAGCAACTGCGCCGAGCAGCCCCTTCACAAACAACAAGCCGTACCAAGAGTGATGACTGCCAATGGGCATATATTCCACCAGGTGCGGCCCATTTTCGACGATGCCATGCCCGAACCAATAGGCTTCCGTCTCCCAGCGATGGATCGCGATCCGACCAAGGATGGCACGCACTCGGCTGGAATCGGCACGTGCGGAAGCGAATTCAGTCATTGCCGTGTTGACGAACTCAATGATGACCGGGCCGAATATCCCAAGAGCCAATACCGCAGGGGCGGCGATCAACCACAGATGACCCTTGCCCATACGGCTTGCTCCCCAGACAAAGGGAATGACAAACAGCAGCGCGACCAATGCGACGCGTGACTGGGAAAGGACAGCGAGCAGCAAGCCGCCCACAATGCCGATTGTCTTCCAGCCAAGGTGTTTCTCTTGTGCAGATAAAAGCACATAGATCACCCCCATCATTCCGGCAGCTGGTGACCAGGGCGCAAAGAACTGCCACCGCGGCGTGCCAGCACCTGGCTCAATGGTATAGAGCTGCGCGGCAAAGTATTCAGGCCCAGAGCCTCCGAGAACCTTGAGCGGGGAGACCCAGAGCTGCTCTGGCAGTCCGATGAACGGCGCGGCAATAAATACTGGCATGATGATGACTGTTTGCAGACCAAGCTGACAGACCGCGCGATAGATTGGTTCCGGCCTGACCTGCAGCATCGCCCCTGCCAAAGGAAACAGCGCGATCAGCGCCCATCCCTTCGCCCAGCCGACGCTTGATTTGATTGTCTTGCCAAGTCCCAGCTCAAAATTGGCATGGCCAATCCAAAGTATGATGAGCATTGCCAGCATTCCCGCTATCCAGACCCAGATGGTAGCGGGAACAGCCGATGCCTTAATCCGGTCGAGGTAAAGCCCGGCAGCAGCCATGCCGGCCAGGATCCACCCCAAGGCTGGACCTGCGATATACAGCCCGCCGATCAGCCACAGGAACCAGGTCCATTGGATCGTTCTGACGATCAGGCGTTCGGCAGCAGTTTGCGGATGATTGGCTGTCTCAGCCATAGCAGAAGAAACCCGATGAGAATGAGAAGGGTGGCACCCGCAGCTCCTGCAATCGCAAACACCGGACTGGGTGCCGATTTTGCACGGGGCAGCGAAGGTGCCTCAAGAGTTTGAACCAGCGGATAGGATGCAAAGGGGTCTGACTTGTTGGTGTCGAGCCGGGCTAGCGCCGAGCTGAATACCGCTTCGGCAACCCGCAGATCCCTTAGCAAGTCTGCAAGAATGGCAGCCTGCTCTACCTGTGTGTCGGCGTCTGCCGTTTGCGCAGCGATTTGCCTGCGCAATTCGGACAGGGCAGCGCCGTGACCTGTACGGTCGCTATCGCGCTCTGACAGGCTCGCGAACAAGCTTTCCCGCGTATTTGAGACAGCCAGATCTGCCAGTTCGATGACCTTTCCACCTTCGAGCCCGGTGAGTTCGCTGCCGCGGTTCGCTAAGCTGGTTTGCAGCGCATCTTTTTCAGCTGACAGTTCTTCGATGGTTGCATGAGCTTCGCCAAGCGTGCCGGAGCTTTCGCTGTGCTGTGCGCTGATCTTCGCATAGCGACCAAGCAGTTCCTGAAATTCCGGATCAGCCTTCAATTGCATCGCACGGCGCGCCTCAGGAAGGCTAACATCAAGCGTGCTGGCTAGGCGTGAGGCCGCAGCGCCGGTCTCTGACAAGCGAACGCGGCGATCGCGCTCATTCGCCTTCAATTGGTCAAGCGCGGTGATGCGGCCAGCGAACTGATCGAGTGAAACAAGCCCGGTCTTGCCTTGAAAATCGAGCAGCGCCTGCTGCGCCTCGTCCACCTTACGCTCAAGCTCGCTAATACGACTGGCGTCTGCTTCTTCGCGGGTACGTGCTTCGTCTTGGCGCAGATCATCAAGCGCGGCCCGGAACGCCTGTTGCAACGCGGCCATTCGCGCCTGTGCCAGCTCAGGCGATGCCGCTGGCATGCGCAACTCTATTAGGTTGGTCTGATCGACAAGTTTGATGCTCGGCGCAGGAAACGCGTTCTCATCTTCCTCTGCAATCCGTCCAGCTTCGCGCAGCACCAGGTCTGACATCAGCAGACGCTTGTAATTCTCTGTGGGGCTCAACGATGGGGAGGAAAAGGCTGAGGACGTGTTAGTTGTCGCTTGGCCGATTGATTCCAGATTCATGCTCGCGCCCACACCCGTGCCGGGCAGGATAAGAGTCATCTTGCTATCGAACCTGTCAGGCGCGAGCAGCAGATAACCCAGCGCAAGGCCCCAAGCGAGAGCCAGCGGAAGAGCCAACGCGACAAGGTACCGGCGATATCGGCCAACGGATGGCAGTCCGTCGCGCACAACAACCCACAGGCGCAGCAGGAAACGCGGCGGAGCGGTGCCCGCCATATTCGGTGCGAATGTTTTCACAGCGCGTTGTCCAACAAGATTGCTGGAGTGGCGGTATTTACCGCATCCGTGACCAGTCCGACCGCTTCGCGGAAGTTGGTCCAGCGGCTGTCATAGCAAGCGATGGCATCGCCCGGCATCAGATATGGATTGAGTGTATCGCGGCTGGAATTTCGCACCAGTTTCTCGATATCGCGCTCCACAACAATGCTTTGTCCGTTGATTGGATTGCGCGAGATCAGAACGGCGCGGCGATCTGAACTCATATAGCTTCCCCCAACACAGTTGGCCGCAACCAAGCCCTGAAGAAACCGAGTGCCGTAAGGCAGCGAAGTGGTTTGTTGGCCGATCGCTGCACCGGCATTGTTCATCGCGCTGCGGGTGAGGTTTGACATGAATACACGAATGCCCGGCGCGGTAAGCGGCGTTGGCCGAACCAAGTCAGCATCGAAGCAAGTTCGGCTTGGAACCAAAACGCGGTCACCAGTGGCAACGGCAACGTCACGGCTTGTCCAGCCATGAATCAGCCCGGACAGATCAAACTCGGCATAGGTGCCATTTCGCATCAGGTAGATCCGCTGAACGTCAGCATCCGGCCGAACACCGCCAGCCGCGCGGATCGCGCCCGCGATGGTTCGACTGACGTTATCATCGCCGCTCACTGCGCCTTCTTTGAGGCCAATCCGGCTTTCGGGAGTACGTTCACCCGCGCGCACGGCACCGGGCTGGAACACAGCCCCACCAACGGAAACCGACGCCCCAGCGTTTTCTATTAATGCCACGCGCACCGCATTTTGCAGCGGGCGCACAATGTCTTGTGCGATCAGTTGATTGCGTAGCTCCTCGGTCAGTGCGGCGATCGTCAGGCCACTCGCTCGCACAGGCTCTTGACCACGCAGCGCAAGCGAGCCGTCGCTCTCAATGACATATGTTCCGGTCAATCGGTCCTCGTCGCCAAGAACCATAATTTCCAGTCGGTCACCGGCGCCAAGAGGGGCAGTGCGATTGAGAAACGCCGTTGGAGATACCCGTTGATAGGTATCAAGCTCACGCGGGACTTCCCAGCTGCAAGTTGGCGCGCCACGTCCGACCGGGGCTTGCGCAATCCAGTCACCCTGCGGCTGCTTGCTGCCTTCCCATGCGACCTGACCCGGCGCATAGACCGACGTTACCAGATTGGCAGGAGCAGGCCCCGCCACGCATGCAGTCAGCGCCAAGCTAAGGCTGGCGCAAGCAAGGGCAATAGAGACAATCGGACGAGACATTGTTTGCTCCAAATAATGAATTCAGAGCCATTCATCTCAAGGAACGTGCCAGTTTGAAGAAACCGCTGATTTGCGCGGTTTGCGAATGGATGATCGGGTCGGTTTCGCAAAAAGCAGCACTAATCTTTGCGTTTTGCAAAGAAATTCGCAATATGCGAGAGCTATGGTATCGATTTCCGCTCTCAGAACGCGAAAATTCCGGCACGCGATTTGCATATTGCCAAGCAGATCCATTCACCGGAGATGTGAAAAATGAAGGGAATTATCTATTCCGAGCTGGTTGGCTTCCTTGATGAGCAAGGTGGCCC
>JABDKI010000100.1 GCA_013002295.1 Altererythrobacter sp. | reverse complement strand
GCCAAGGAACGCCCGAATTCCTGAACGCTGCGGGCTTCAGTTCTTCACCACACCTGTTTTACTCCGGCTGGGACAACCGGCCTGCGAGCGAAGGCGAATGGTTCCAGCTTTTCCAGATCGGCTTTGGCGGCATTCCAGGCAGGCCGTTGGGTGATGGGCCAGACGGGCATTCGCTGTGGCCGGGCTTCACCAATGTCCCGAATGAATTCCTGGAAAAGTATTTCCCGCTGCGGATCGAGCGCTATTCAACCGAGCCCGACAGTGGCGGCGCTGGCCTACACCGCGGCGGAAACGGCATCCATATGACCTACCGCTTCTTGGCCGATGGCGAGATCGCTGTGCATGATGACCGCTGGTTCGTCCCGCCTTGGGGCGTCAATGGCGGCCATCCGGGCATGCGCGCCAAGAAAGTGCTTGAGCGCGCGGACGGCACAACCGAAATCGTCGGCAACAAGGTGGAAGATGTGCCAGTGAATGAGGGCGATCTCTTGCACTACATCACCTGGGGTGGCGGCGGCTGGGGCGACCCGCTGGAACGCGATCCGGAGCTGGTCGGTCTTGAAATTCGCCAAGGCCTCGTCACGCCTGAAGGCGCTACGCACTATGGCGTGGTCGCAGACGAGAACGGCGTGATCGACACCGCCGCAACCGGGGCTCTGCGCGCCGAAATCAAGGCCAAGCGCAGCGACCTGCCGCTGTTCGACTATGGCCCTTCGATCGACGATCTGCGCGCGCGATGCGAAGAGGAAACCGGCCTGCCCGCACCGATTCAGCCGGTCTGGGGCCAGACTCAGATAGGCGAGGCTGCCGAATAGTGGGCGCGCTCAATGATATTCGCGTGGTCGAAATGGGCCAGCTGCTGGCAGGGCCATTCTGCGGCCAATTGCTGGGCGACATGGGGGCAGATGTAATCAAGCTAGAGCCCCCCGGTTCGGGCGATCCGATGCGCCTGTGGGGCCAGGGCGACGAGAAGGTGCAATGGGAAGTCATTGGCCGCAACAAGCGCTCCGTCACCTGCAATCTGCGTATTCCCGAAGGTCAGGAACTCGCGCGCAATCTGATCGCGACGGCAGACGTGCTGGTTGAGAATTTCAAGCCCGGAACGATGGAGAAGTGGGGGCTTTCGCCGGAAAGCCTTCTGGCTGAAAACCCTGGGCTGATCATCGCGCGTATGTCTGGCTATGGACAGGATGGCCCCTATTCGGACCGCGCCGGCTTTGGCGGAATTGGCGAAGCGATGGGCGGTTGGCGCTATATTGTCGGCGATCCAGACCGCCCGCCCGCACGCATGGGTATCTCTATCGGCGACACACTATGTGCCACCTATGGCACGATGGGCGTACTTGCCGCGCTGCATCACCGCGAGAAGACAGGCCAGGGCCAGGTGGTGGATACCGCGCTTTACGAAGCCGTTTTGCAGGTGATGGAAGGCCTGGTGCCCGAATATGACCGCAACGGCTTTATCCGCGAACGCTCGGGCTCGATCCTGCCCGGCATTGCCCCGTCAAACGTCTATAAGTGCAAGGACGGGCATTTCATGATCGGCGCCAACAAGGACGAAATCTTTGCCCGGCTGGCACAAGCGATGAGACAGCCCGAATTGGCAAGCGATCCGAAATACGCCACGCATATCGCGCGCGGGAAAAACCAGATCGAACTGGACGAGCTGGTGAACGCGTGGACCGGCACGCTGACCGTTGATGAAGTCGAACAGTCGATGATTGACCATTCGATCCCGGCAGGGCGCGTCTACCGCGCGCCAGACATGATCGCGGACCCTCATTTTCAGGCGCGCAAGGCGATCATCGAGGTTGAGACCGAGGCACGCGGCAAGCTGAAGATGCAAAACGCATTTCCCAAACTGTCCCAAACGCCGTCGGGAGTACGCCGGCCTGCGCCCTCAACGCCCGGACAGCACAATGAAGAGGTTTTGTCCGAACTGCTTGGCTATAACGCTGAGATGATCGATACCATGGCGGAAGCCGGTGTCATCTGACATCCAGCCCGGCCGACACCCGGCTGCGGTGCAAGACCAATAGCGAGACTGAACAATGTCCGATTCTCTCGATGCCAATTACGCCAAGGCATTTGGCGGCAAGGCCGGGTTCGGCACCTCGCCGGCCTTGCTGATGATCGATTTTGTCGAAGCCTATTTCGATCCCGATTGTGATCTCTACGCCGATGTCGATGATGCACTGCAATCTGCCTTGCGCGTGCGCGAAGCCGCACACAACGCAAGAATACCCGTGATCCTGACCAATGTGGTGTATCATGACGGCGGGCTTGATGGCGGCCGCTTCTTCGAAAAGGTGCGCCCACTGCGCAATTTCCTGCAGGGCAGCCCGATGGGTACCTGGCCCAAGGGATTGACGCCAACTGAAAACGAGCTGGTCGTTTCAAAGCAATATCCCAGCGCATTCTTTGGCACGTCGCTCGCCTCAACACTTACCGCCACGGGCGTCGACAATGTGATCCTGACAGGCCTGACCACCAGTGGATGTGTGCGTGCATCCTGCGTCGATTCCATCTCGCACGGATTCATCACGACCGTTGTGCGTGATGCATGCGGCGATCGCCATTCAGAGCCGCACGAAGCAAACCTCTTCGATATGCAGGCCAAATATGCGGACGTTGTCTCCGAGGAGGAGATTATCGCTCATTTGAGCGCTTTGTGACGATGACTCCGGCTGCTTTGTCATGCACTCTCACAAAAGCGGACAGTCAGCTGGCGACCCACTGTTGGACGGGCAGCAAAGACCTCGGATATTTCTATACGGCATCAAGTATCTTGGCCTATGATGTTAGGCATGAACTTTTCACCTTTAAGATTTCTAGCTTTCTCGATTATCGGGCTGC
>JABDKI010000099.1 GCA_013002295.1 Altererythrobacter sp. | reverse complement strand
TTGAAGTCACGCCCGTGCGCAAGTCCTTCACCATTTGATACGGTTGCAAAACGTAAGAGCGGATCTGGTGGCCCCAGCCAATATCACTCTTCTCCTGATATTCGCCGCTCGCCGCCGCTTCACGCTCTGCCATTTCGCGTTCGAACAAACGTGCTTTCAGCATATTCATTGCGGTCGCGCGGTTCTTGTGCTGGCTGCGGTCATTCTGGCTAGCCACCACGATTCCGGTTGGTTGGTGCGTAATTCGCACGGCGCTGTCAGTGGTATTCACGTGCTGACCGCCTGCGCCCGACGCTCGATAGGTGTCGATCTTCAAGTCGGACGGATCGATTTCGATATCGATGTCATCATCAATCACCGGGTAGACCCAGACCGAGCTAAAGCTGGTATGGCGTTTCGCCGCGCTGTCATAGGGGCTGATCCGGACAAGGCGATGCACTCCGCTTTCGGTCTTGGCATAGCCATAGGCGCCATCACCTTTCAACAGCAGCGTTGCCGACTTGATGCCGGCCTGATCGCCCGACTGATATTCAACTGTTTCCACTTTGAAACCGCGCCGTTCAGCCCATCGGCCATACATGCGGAAAAGCATCTCCGCCCAATCCTGGCTTTCCGTTCCGCCAGCACCCGCGTGGATTTCGAGATAGGTGTCATTGCCATCCGCTTCACCTGACAGCAGCGCTTGAACCTTGTCCGCATCCGCCCGATCCGCCAGCTTCTCCAGACTTTTGAGACCGTCATTGACGATATCGTCTTCGCCCTCGGCCTCACCCATTTCGATGAACTCGATCGCGTCCGCCATCTCGGCGGAAATCTCGTTGACCGTGTTGACCGCGGTCTCAAGCGTCTTCTGTTCGCGACTGAGCGCCTGCGCCTCTTTGGGATTGTCCCACAGCGTCGGGTCCTGCACGCGCGCGTTCAGCTCATCGAGCCGGCGCAGCGCAACGTCCCAGTCCAGCGATTGACGCACAAGCGCCAGCGCCGCTTTGATCCGATCAATATTGGCCTGCCCTTCGGCACGCATAACAAATCCTTCGCACAATTAGGCGCACGCGATTAGCGCAACATATGTGATTGTAAAGCGATTGCGCCGTGCTGAACACGGCTATCTTGTGATCAGCTAGCGAGCCTGCGCACCGCTTCCAGAGTTTTGCGCACATGATCGCGATAGTCCATATCAGTGTGCACCATCACAATCTCGCCGCTTTGCGCGATGACATAGCTTGTGCGCGATGTGTCACCTGTGTCCTGACCGTTTCGAACCAATGCAACATCGTACGCCTCAACGATCCGGCGGCTTGCGACACCGACTGCGAAGGCATCGCGGCATTCTTCAGTCGAGAAACGCTTCAGCGTTTCGATACCGTCATTCGATAGGCCGACTACACTTGCACCCAGCGTTTTGAACTCGGGCATAGCCTCTGCGAAAGCGTTCGCTTCCAGCGTGCATCCCTTGGTGAAAGCCTTGGGATAGAAATAGAGGACCACCGGTCCTTTCGCGAGAGCGCTACGCAGGTTGAAGCCATACTCCTGGCCCGCCAAGGCTGCCTGCGTTGTGAACAAGGGCGCTTGAGTGCCGGCGGGGAGATCGGCAGACGCCGGAACAGTCAGGCCAAGCGCCAAGGCAGCAGCGAGAGCAATTTTGCGCATTTCCAACTCCTAAGGGTGATCTTTGCCTAAACAGCGATCCAAGCACGATTTTGATCCCCAGGATCAGTATATCCCGCCTTGCTCTTCTACAAAGTCGCTGGGTTGGCCATCGCTCGAAGATAGGTCTCCGTCAGTGCCGCGGCGAATGAGTGTGAGCAATTCCTCACGGAGTTCAGCAATCTGATCCTGACGTGTTTCGCGTGGTGGCTCCGTGTCTGGCTTGAACGCCTCCCAGATCACTGTCGCTTGAGGGTCATCTGAAGGATCCCCATCGAAAACACGTTTTCCGGTCTTGCGATCGACGCGGACCATCCGAATGCCAACTGGTGCAACAGCAGGCCGATCGCTCCAACGTTCGCGTGTCTTTTGGACAAACTCCTTGAAGATCGGCGCAGCGGTATTGCCGCCTTGGACCCAGCCTCCCAGATTTCGCGGCTGGTCATGCCCGACATAGACCCCCGCCACAATCTCTGGCGTACCGCCAACAAACCATGCGTTGGTCGGGCCGGATGTCGTACCAGTTTTACCGAACAATGGCAGGTTTAGGTCACGAAGGCGCGTGGCGGTGCCGCGTGTAACTACGCCCTCTAGCATGTGAACTGTCTGGAACGCAGTGCGCGCATCCATCGCCTCTTCGCCCTTTAAGCCGAAACGCGGCATTGGTTGACCGTCCCATTCAGTCATATTGCAGCGATCGCAGCGGCGATTGTCCGCACGCCATATCACGTCACCCCGGCGATCCTGGACATAGTCAATCACAGTTGGCTCATTCAGCTTTCCGTGATTGGCCAGCGCGGCATAAGCATTGACCATCTTCTGAACTGTGGTGTCGCCTGCTCCCAGAGCAAAGGCAGGATAAGGCTGGTATGAACCGATGCCTACTCGTTCGAAAGTCTCGTTCACTTGCTCCATGCCCGCTTCCATCGCGATATGGACGGTCATGAGATTGCGCGATTGCTCCAAGCCCCAGCGCATTGTGTGCACGCCGCCGCCTTCACCACCGAAATTGCGGAAGCATTTCTCGCCAAGATTTGAGCCTTGATAATAACAGAATGTCTGGTCGGGCACTTCGCTGGCCGGTGTCATTCCATTGTCAAGACCGGTTGAATAGACGAACGGTTTGATCGTCGAGCCTGGTTGACGTTCAGCCTGAGTTGCGCGGTTGAAATCACTCAGGCGGAAGTCAAAACCACCTTGCATGGCAAGCACGCGCCCTGTCTGAACAGACTGTGCCAGGAATCCACCCGATACCTCAGGCACCACACCAATCCGAAAGCCGCTGCCGGTCGGCCGGACCGCCACAACGTCACCCGCTTTTATACTGGAAGGAGGACTGACCAGCGGCGCTTTATCGCCACTGGTAAAGCCGATTGTTGCCGAACCGCCATTACGAGCAGTGACAACGCCGATACGCCAATCTTCATACCGAATGTTCAGGAAAGAACTCTGTAGCTGGCTTGCCCAATTGCCTTCGCTGACATCGATTGTTGCGATTGCCCCGGCCCAGCCCCGGCTGCCATGATAACGATTGAGGCCATTTCGCAGGGCATCACGCGCCGCAGCCTGCAGCGCAG
>JABDKI010000074.1 GCA_013002295.1 Altererythrobacter sp. | reverse complement strand
CCCCCGTACCGCCAACAATTGCCGGGCCGCCAAGCCCCATCACCGCTTCACCCGGTATCGCCAGTGCCAACGCAATCGCAGCCTGCACAGCAATGATCCAGAACCCGACCTGGCGTACTTGCGCAGCAATCGCGTCCATATTGCCGATCTTCAAATTCTTGGTCACGACGGGCGACAGAATGGGTTCAAAGCTGGACTTCAGCTTTTGCGGCAGTGTCGCGACCTCTTTCGCGAAGAAGTAGATCCCCACTGCGCGCTCCGAAGTGAATTGGCCAAGCAAGAACACGTCGAGCAATCGCGTGCTACGTTCGATTACGTCTGCGCCAGATAGCGGCAAGGCCCGCAAGACCATCGAGCCAAGATAGCGCGGGCGGGGGCGCCAGCCTTCTGGCAGGCCATAGGTGCGAATGAACGACCAAAGGGCCGTCAGCAGCGCGGCATAAATCGCAACGACAAAGGCGAGTGCAAGCCCGCTCTCGCGGGTGCCGGGAATGTAGAAGAACGCGAGCACGGCGATCGACTTGACCCATGGCTCTACCACCGCGCGGGCGCGGACAGTGGTCGCAATGTCATATTTATACGCTTGCGCGGCGAGCAATATCTCGGTCAGCGCAAAGGCCGGAATTGCTGCCACCATCAGGATGTCAAGCGGGCCATTGACGCCGTTCGGGAACATGATCGCTGGAAAGATCAACACAATCACTGCCGCCGCAGCGGACACGATTAGTGCGGCCAGCATCCCGTCGAACACGAGATTGACGGGTTTCTGACCGTCCTGATCGGCCCCTTCAGTCAGTCGCTGAGCAAGCCCGCGCTTTTCGCCCAGAGCGCAGAACAGCGCGAATATCTCGATAATGACGAAGGCTGATGCGAAGCGGCCCATGTCCTCGACGCCATACAAACGGTAGCCAATGAACAGGAACGGGATGCCGCCGATCAAACGGATCAGGAAGCCAAGCGTGTTGGTTCGCCCGCCTTTGGCGAGCGTTGCCATGTCGTCTTTGTGTTCAGAATTAGCGCCGCTCACACAGGCTCGCCCTGTTCAGTGGTCAATGGCCGTGCGAGCAATTGCGCGACGACTTTGGCAGGGGTTGCGCCGCCAAGGATGGCATTGACGCTTCAACGATTGGCATGTCGATCTCGCGTCCTTGCGCGAGTTCATGCAGGACGGGGGCAGTGTGCGCGCCTTCGGCGACTGTCTTGCGATCTGCCATCAGTTCAGCAGCGCTTTTGCCTTCGCCCAGCGCTTTGCCAAGCGAGAAGTTGCGGCTCGACGTACTGCTGCAAGTCAGAACCAGATCGCCCAGACCGCATAGGCCCGACAGCGTATCGCGTTCGCCGCCCAGCGCCTGCCCGAACCGCAGCATTTCGGCATAGCCGCGCGCGATAAGCGCCGCCCGAGCATTCTGGCCCAGGCCAAGCCCGTCCACTACGCCGCACGCGATCGCGAGCACATTCTTGATAGATCCGCCTATCTCTGCACCGGTCACATCCTCTGTGAAATACGGGCGGAAAGTCGGCCGAGCGATCGCTGTGATCAGCCGATCCCATTGTGCTTCACCGCCAGTGCAGGCCAGTGTGACTGCCGTCGGCAGCCCCGCGGCAACTTCATGCGCAAATGTCGGGCCCGAAAGAACGGCAATTTCACTGTCAGGCAGCGCGTCCTTCGCAACATCGTTCATCAAGCGGCCCGTACCCGCTTCGATACCTTTGCTGCACAGCACAAGATCGCGCGGTGCCTTGGGCATCTGCCTAAGCACGCTTCCGAGATGCTGAGCGGGTGTGACGGCGAGAACAATTTCAAGCTCTGCAAACTCGCCCAGATCACTTGTTGCGCGGATGGTTTCAGCAAGCTTGGCCGACGGCAGATATTTGGTGTTGCGGTGCGCGCGATTGATTTCTTCGACTACGTCAGATTCAAGCGCCCAAAGCACCACATATCTGCCGTCGCTGGCGAGCATTTGCGCCAAGGCCGTGCCCCACGCGCCTGCGCCCAGGACGCCAACCGGTCGGTGAGAGGTCATGCTTTCACTCCTGCGCCGCGCACAGGCTCGGCTTGCGGGTCCAGTGGCCA
>JABDKI010000067.1 GCA_013002295.1 Altererythrobacter sp. | reverse complement strand
AGCAGTAGTGCTGGAGAGTGCCGAGGGATGATCCAAAGCATGCGCGCTGTATTGTTCGCGGCTGCGGCTGGCGGAGCGCTGGCGCTGTCTGCATGCGGAGAGACCACACAGGGAGCGCCAGAAGTGGCGGCATCGACAGTGCCGGTGTTCCACGCCGAGGGGCGACCTGAGAAGCTGAGCGAGTGGAACCTGTTGCGGGTTGCGGACGGCGGATTGGCACTGAACGACCGCGTGACCGCTTATGATCTCAATTCCTCACTGTTCACCGATTACGCACACAAGTTGCGCACAGTGTGGCTGCCAGAGGGCGCGTCGGCCGCGTATAATGGCGAAGAGACTTTCGACTTTCCCGTCGGCACAGTTATCTCGAAAACCTTCTACTATCCCGGCGGCGGCGACGCGGTCCTGCTGGAAGATGATATGACTGCAGAGCGCTTGAATAGCGGCTTTGCGCTCGCCGAAGTGCGGCTGATTGAAACGCGCTTGCTGGTGCGAAGAGAGGCCGGGTGGGAAGCGCTGCCCTATGTCTGGAATGAAGATCAGACCGATGCAGTTCTCAAACGCACTGGCGATGCGCAGCAACTGACGCTGACCAGCGCGGACGGAGCGCGCGAGGACTTCACATACATTGTGCCCAATGCGAACCAATGCGCGGGCTGTCATGCGACCAATGCGACAACGCGTGAGATCATGCCAATTGGCCCCAAGGCGCGGCACCTCAATCGCGATTTCGCCTATGCGGACGGAATGGCGAACCAGCTTAACGAATGGAGCGAATTGGGCTTGCTATCCGGCGCGCCGGAAGTGGCAGATGCACCGCGCAATGCGGTGTGGAGCGACACTTCTGCATCAATCGATGATCGCGCGAGGGCCTATCTCGATATCAATTGCGCGCATTGCCATAACCGCGTGGGGCCTGCCGATACGTCTGGTTTGCTGCTGGAGCATGACGCGCCGGTCGGCCCCTCGTTGGGGCTCTGCAAGCTGCCGATTGCAGCGGGCAAAGGCACAGGCGGGCGGCTGTTCGGGATTGTGCCGGGCGAGGCGGATCAATCGATCTTCACCTACCGGATGGAAAGCGTCGATCCCTCGATCATGATGCCCGAACTCGGTCGTTCACTGTCGCATGAAGAAGGCACGCGACTGATCGCAGAATGGATCGCAGCGATGGATGGCAGCTGCGCTTAGACGCTATTCCTGAGTTGCGGCTTCAGCCGCTTCCGCCTCACGCTTTTCCTGCTCATACTTGATCGCATCCAGGATCTTTGCGCCGCCCAGGAACACCGCGCCTGCGGTACAGGCCCACAACAGGTAACCACCAACGCCGGGATATTCGATAGTGTAGTGCACGCCGCGGGTCATCGCGCCAAGCGCCAGCGCATAGATGATCAGATACGCTTCCCAGCGTGTCTTGATCACAAACAGCCGACCGATCTTGCGCAGCATGCAGAGCCTTTCGTTTCACCAGCGCGGGGCTGCGACTGGTTAATGAAAGGTTATCCTATGGATAGCGGCTACGCTGTAAAGCGCGTTAACCCAATTCGGTAAGATCAAGCGCTTCCAGAAGTGCATAACGTGCCGATCTGACACTGTTTTTCAGTGTGTCACTGCCCAGATCAGCGGGATCGATCTGTTCGGGCCAATTTGCCGCAATAACCGACTCGAGCAGATCGGCCTTGGCTTCATTGAGCATGAAGCGCGGGTCGACCGTTGTCGGGTCGCACACCACTCGCAGCCGCAAACAGGCTGGGCCGCCGCCATTGGCCATGCTTTGGCGCACATCGACGGGGATGACTTCGCGGATTGGACCATTGCTGGCCATCATCTGCTCGCACCAGCTCCAGACGCTAACAGACTCGCGGCATTCTTCGGGCACGATCAGCGCCATTCCGCCGTCTGGGAGAGTGAGCAATTGTGCGTTGAACAGGTAAGTCTTGATCGCTTCGGCAAGGCTTACTGCGCTATCGGGCACTTCCACCACTTGCAGTGCCGGGAAGGCTTTGCGCATCGAATCATAGGCGCCTTGGCGATCAGCGAAGGCAAGTTCATGGGCGAACACCACGGTTTCATTGGCGACTGCCACGACATCATTGTGGAACGCGCCCGCTTCAATTGCGGTCGGGTTCTGCTCGATAAAGACGGCGTGCGCGGGATCTAACCCGTGTAGCCTCGCCACCGCGCGGCTGGCCTGTTCATGCTGCCGCGCCGGGAACTTGCCGCCCTGACGGCCATAGACGAACACTTCAACACCGGCTTCGCCATGTTTCTCGCACAGACGCATATGGTTGGCTGCGCCTTCATCACCGAACGTGGGTGGCACGGCGTCATGGACTGTGAAGTGGTCCGCATTGCCAAAGGCGATGTCGAGCTGCGCCTTGGTATTGGGCCATTCCTGGCCGCGATGGAGCATTGTTACAAGATTCGCCGGGGTCAGGTGGCATTTGCCGTCGGCTGTGTCGGCTGCCGGACTGACTGTGGCGGCATTGGCAGTCCACATGCTGCTGGCAGACCATGCGGCGGCAAGCAGGGCAGGGTTTTGATCGGCTCCTTCGCCCAAGCGCCCCAGCAGCCCATCATTGGGGCGAGGCAGCGGCAGCAGGAAACCCTGCACGCCAAGGCGGGCCAGATTGCCGCGCATCTTGGCGACGCCTTGAAGCGCTGCGGCGCGGGGATACGATGGATCACCCTTGTGGCTCGCGCTGGCGATATTGCCGAGGCTCAACCCCGCGTAATTGTGCGAAGGGCCGACTATTCCGTCAAAGTTGATCTCGACGTGAAGGCTCACCGGCCAACGCTCCAAACAGTATCGCCTTGCTTAACATCCAGCACGTCTGCCGCGACAGAGTCGATCGAGATCGTCCCGTCTTCGTTGATCTCGCGTGCGCCATAACACGCGCGAAAATCGCGGAGTTTGCCCGTGGCGAGAATTGCGCGCTCGCCTTGCTCAAGGTTGATGCCAGCAATCTTGCGCTGCTCGCTCTCCTTCACGCTTTTGATGTCATCGGTGCGCGCAATCATACTTGGCCCGCCATCGAATATATCGACGTAGCCATCGTACCGCAGGCCTTCGTTCTCTAGCATCCGCATGGCCGCGCGCCCTGTCGGGTGCGGCACACCGATAACGTTGCGTGCATCGTCATTGAGCATCGCGACATAGACTGGGTGCTTGGGCATCAGGTCAGCGATAAACTGATTGCCGTTGATCGCGTTGAAATAGTCCGCGTCCTGAAAGCTCATGCCGAAGAAACGTCCTGCAACACCATCCCAGAAAGGGGACCCGCCGCGCTCATCAATAATTCCGCGTAGTTCGGCCAGCGTGCGCTCGCCAAAGCGGCTTCGGTGCATGGCGATGAACAAATAGCGGCTGCGCGCAAGCAGCAAGCCAAGCCCGCCGGCGCGCTCGTTCGGATGAAGGAACAGCCCGCCGACCTCGCTTGAGCCCTCCAGATCAGTCACAAGGCTCAGCATTTCAGCGCGCACTGTCCGGTCAAGCTCTTGCGAATACTGCGTCAGGGTATTCAGGCGATAGGAATAGAACGGCCATTGTTGGCCGACCTGCGTCATCAACTGGCATGTACCGCGGATCGCGCCGGTTTCAGCGTTTTCGAGCACCAGTACGAATTGCTCGTCCGCGATTTCGTCACCTTCATTGGCGAAGGCTTCGCTCGCGCGTTCCAGCTTTGCACCCAAAGCTGCTCGATCAGGCGGTAGATTTGTGAATCCTCCCCCGGTCAGCTTCGCCATTTCATACAACGGCTCTAGATCGTCAGCGCGCGCGGCGCGCAGGCGGAAAGTCAATGCAATTCTCCGTTCGCAATACGGCTGATCACCAGCGCGCTGAGCGCGGCGCGCTCAACCAAACTTGGCACAATCATAAACTCGTCCGGGCTATGGATCGCCCCTCCGCGCACACCCATAGTATCGACGACAGGCACGCCGCAAGCTGCGATATTGTTGCCATCGCAAACTCCGCCGGTCGATTGCCAATTTATGTTCTGACCCAGCTCCGCGCCACATGATTTGACGATGTCGAACAGCGCCTGCGTGCGTTCATCGACCTGCTTGGGTGGCCGCGTCACGCCGCCATGGCGGTGAATGCCGACTTCGTGCTCTGCTTCGATAGCAGCCAGAACATCAACCAGATCGCGGTCGAAACTGTCCATTGCCTCGGTCGACTTGGGGCGAATGTTGAAGCGCAGCACGGCGTGATCGGGCACAACGTTGTTGGCCGCGCCGCCCTCCAGCTTGGCCGGATTGATCGTGATATCCTCTCGCTCCATGCCTTTTAGGCGCAGGACCAGATCAGCGGCCGCGACAATCGCGTTGCGGCCCTCATGCGGATTGCGCCCGGCATGCGCGCTCTTGCCGGCGAAGGTGATCGAGTAATTGCCTGTGCCGCCACGCGCGTGCGCCAGCGTGCCATCGGGCAGCGCGGCTGGTTCATATGTCAGTGCAGCGAGCTTGCCTCGCGCCAATTCTGCAATCAGTTCTGACGAAGCGAGCGATCCAGTCTCCTCGTCAGAATTGATCAGCACATCATAACCCAGCGAACCCATCGCTCCGCTGGCCTCCGCCGCCAGAAGGGCATGCAGCATGACCGCGATCCCGCCTTTCATGTCGGCAACGCCCGGACCGTTGAGCGTTTCATCATCAAGCCAGGTCTGTTGCTGAAACGAATGATCGGCCGGAAAAACCGTGTCCATATGACCTGTGAACAGCAAGCGTCGATTGGCTGTTGGCCGCACTCGCAACACCATATGTTGTCCGTGAGGCTTTTCGAATTCGCGCCCACCTGCATCGATCGCGGTCACGGTCGCCGGATCGACCAGTTCGACATCGCCCGGCAATGCAGAAAACACCCGAGCCAGTTCGCCTGCTTGCGTGGCAAGGCCATCGAGATTTGCGGTGCCAGTGTTGATCGCGCACCACGCCTGCACTTGCTTTAGCATGGCGCCGCCGTCGATCCGCTCCATCACAGCGGCAGCATTCGAGGATAGATTTTGTTGCATTACGTGATGCTCTAGCCGTGCCGTAACGTCACGCCAAGCGTAGTGTTAAATGCGGGCAAGTGCTGGCTTGCCAAGGCCACAAGGTTTGGCCATAGGCCGCATCGTCCTCCTCCCCAGGACCCGATCAGACTATCGCGTTTATGAGGACCAAATGACCGAACATGTTTCCCGCGCTGGCGTTTCCATCGATGCGAAGCTTGCGACTTTCCTTGAAGCCGAAGTGCTCATGCCGCTTGGCCGTGACGTTGATGCATTCTGGCAGGGATTTGCCGCACTGCTGGAGAAATTCGCACCGCGCAATGAAGCGCTGCTGCTGAAGCGCGAGGATCTTCAGTCGACGATTGATAGCTGGCACAAGGAGCGTGCCGGGCAGCCGCACGACCTCACCGAGTACAAGGCATTCCTCGAGCGGATCGGCTATCTGGTTCCGGAGCCAGATGACTTCACTATCGGCACTGAGAATGTTGATCCCGAGATTGCGACCATGGCAGGGCCGCAGCTGGTGGTGCCGATCCTGAATGCGCGCTTTTTGCTCAACGCTGCCAATGCGCGTTGGGGCAGCCTGTATGATGCATTCTACGGCACCGATGCACTCGATGCGCCGCCAGCGCAGCCCGGCGGCTATGATGAGGATCGCGGGGCGGCGGTGATCAAGCGCGGGCGTGAATTTCTGGATCAGGCCGTGCCTTTGGCGGCAGGCAGTTGGGCAGACCTTGCGGACGCTACGCAAGGCATCGCGATCAAGGACGAAAGCCAATATGTCGGCAAGACAGAGAAAGGGCGCCTTTTTGTAAACAATGGCTTGCACATCGAAGTTGTCTTCGATGGTGAGCATCCAGTGGGCAAGACTGACCGAATAGGCATTGCCGATATCATTGTGGAATCTGCGCTGACCACGATCGCCGATTGCGAAGATTCGGTTGCAGCGGTCGATGCCGAGGACAAGCTGCTCGCTTACAGCAATTGGCTGGGCGTGATCCGCGGTGATCTGCACGAAAGCTTCGAGAAGGCTGGGCGCAAGCTGACCCGCAAGCTGGCGGGCGACAAGGGCTACACTGCACCCGACGGCAGCAAGCACAGCCTGTCTGGCCGAAGCTTGCTATTCGTGCGCAATGTCGGCCATCTGATGACCAATCCAGCGATCATCCTGCCCAATGGCCGCGAAGTGCCCGAAGGGATCATGGACGCGGTCTTTACCAGTGCGATCAGCACATTGTATGTCGAAGGTCGCGCCAAATACGGCAACTCGAAACACGGCAGCATCTATATCGTGAAGCCCAAGATGCACGGGCCCGAGGAATGCGCTTTCACCAATGACCTGTTTAATGCGGTCGAGGACTTGTTGGGCCTTCCGCGCCACACGATCAAAGTCGGCGTGATGGACGAGGAACGCCGCACCAGCGCGAATCTTGGTGCATGTATCGAAGCGGTGAAGGACCGTGTGGTGTTCATCAACACAGGTTTCCTTGATCGCACGGGTGATGAGATTCACACCTCAATGCAGGCTGGGCCAATGATGCGCAAAGGCGAGATCAAGGGCTCCAAATGGCTTGCCGCTTATGAGAAGCGCAATGTCGCTATCGGTCTGAAGCACGGGCTTTCTGGCCGGGCACAAATCGGCAAGGGGATGTGGCCGGCGCCCGACCTGATGAAACAGATGATGGTGGAAAAGATCGGGCACCTGAAGGCGGGCGCGAACACTGCATGGGTTCCGTCACCTACCGCCGCAACGCTCCACGCGCTGCATTACCATCAGTGCAATATCTTCGATGAGCAACCCAACGTTACCGACGTGCCGCCGCTTGACGATTTGCTGTCGATCCCGCTGGCAGAGGGTACTAACTGGTCCGAAGACGAGCTGCGCGAAGAGCTCGACAACAACGCGCAGGGCCTGCTCGGCTATGTTGTGCGTTGGATCGATGCCGGCGTCGGCTGTTCCAAAGTGCCTGACATCAATGATGTGGGCTTGATGGAAGACCGCGCAACTTTGCGTATCAGTTCACAGCATATGGCGAACTGGTTGCTGCACGGTGTTGTGACCAGGGATCAGGTGATGGACAGCCTGCGCCGGATGGCGGCCAAGGTCGACGCGCAGAACGCCGGCGATCCGGACTATACGTCATTGGTAGATAACGAGGATGGCGAAGCTTTCCGCGCGGCGTGTGATCTGGTGTTCAAAGGGGTTGAACAGCCCTCAGGTTATACAGAACCGCTGTTGCACGCCTGGCGCTTGCAAAAGAAAGCTAGCTGAGCGCCCGGGCAAGAGCCACAAACTCTTTTACGCTGACGGTTTCCGCGCGGCGAGTTGGATCAATGCCGACTTCTTCCAAGGCTTCAAGCGCTCCGGACATGGATTTCAGGCTCTGGCGCAGCATCTTGCGGCGTTGGCCAAACGCGGCCTCCGTCAAACGTTCGAGTGTACGTGCGGAGACACCTTCGGGTGCATCCGCAGGTGTAACATGCACAACCGCGCTCATCACTTTGGGCGGCGGTGTGAAAGCGCTGCGGTGAACCTTCATCGCCAGCTTGGCCTCGCTGCGCCATTGCGCCAGCACAGCAAGCCGCCCGTAAGCACCTCCGCCTTCCTTGGCGGCAATCCGCTGAGCGACCTCTTGCTGGAACATCAACGTTAGCGATGCCCATTGCGGCGGCCATTGCTCTCCACTGAGCCAGTCCACGAACAGCGCGGTTCCAACATTGTAGGGCAGATTTGCGACGACGTGGAACGGCCGGCCCTGCATCAACTCACCATGATTGATCTTCATCGCATCGCCTTCGATAACCGTCAGCTTGCCGGGGAAGGCCTCGCTCAGTTCGGCAAGCGCTGGCAAGCAACGGCGGTCCATCTCGATTGCGGTGACTTGTGCACCGGCTTTCAGCAAGGCGCGGGTCAGCCCGCCGGGGCCGGGCCCGATCTCGAGCACGTTCTGCCCATTCAAATCACCCGGTATCGCTGCGATCCGGTCCAGCAATTGCGCGTCGAACAGGAAGTTCTGGCCCAATGCTTTGGATGCGCTCAACCCGTGCTTGGCGATGACTTCTCGCAGAGGAGGGAGGTCAGGCATTTGCACCGCGTCGCTGAGCCATTTCGCCCGCCATGCGGATTGCGGCGATCATCGCCCCTGGATCAGCGATGCCTCTGCCAGCGATGTCAAAGGCGGTTCCGTGATCGGGCGATGTGCGGATGATGGGCAATCCAAGCGTGACGTTGACGCCTTGGTCGAAATCGAGCGCTTTGACGGGGATCAGTGCTTGATCGTGATACATGCAAAGCGCGACATCGAACCCGCTGCGGCTGTGCGGGCTGAACAGCGCATCTGCCGGGTGCGGGCCGGTTGCAGCGATTCCTTCTGCGACCAATTGCGCGACTGCGGGCGCGATGATGGCTCGATCTTCGCTGCCGAACTTGCCGTCTTCGCCCGCATGCGGGTTCAGCCCGGTTACAGCTATACGCGGGTTTTCGATAGCAAAGTCGCGCTTCAATGCAGCAGCGACAATGCGCCCGCGTGTGGCGATCAGGCCGGTTGAGATCAGGCCTGCAACATCAGCCAGCGGACAGTGGACTGTCAGCGGAACGGTGCGCAAGCTTGGCCCGGCCAGCATCATCACAGAGGCATTATCAGGCAATCCGCAAGCTGCCGCGAGAAACTCCGTCTGCCCGGGATGCTGGAACCCCACTTCTTCAAGCAGTTTCTTGGCAATCGGAGCGGTCACAACCGCGCTTGCCATGCCATCGACAGCCAGCTTCGTGGCTTGCTCCAGTGAATTGAGCGCGAGCTCTGCCCCCGCGGTTTTGGGCGCGCCGGGGTGATAGGTGCCATCCTGATCACCAAGCACTGGCAGCGCGGAATCAAAGACGTCGCTAGCCTGTGAAAGCGAGCCGATTTGAGCGATCGGACAGTCGAAAGCAAGCAATTTGGCGGCAGCGCGCAAGACCTCGCCGCCGCCAACAACGGCAAATGGCTCTAGCCCCGCCTCTGCCCGCTGGCGCCACGCACGCACGATGATTTCAGGCCCAATGCCCGATGGATCACCGAGTGAAATCGCTAAGGGAAGTGGCTTGCCCGAGCTGCTCAATTGTAGTCGATGTACGCATCGTTGCGCAGATCGCGCAGATAACGCTGCGCGCGCTTGTTGACCCGCTCGTCTTCCAACTGGTTCATCATATCGTCAAAGCTTGGCCCGCCCACGACTTCGGGATCGTCGCGACCGCAAAGCATGAGAACCCGCACGCCTTCTTCGATCGAACCGAATGGGGGTGTTGGCTGTCCAACTTGAAGACTGAGCACGATATTTTGCAGCTGCTCCGGTAGCGAACGAGCCCGGATCTGATCATTGGTCACAACAGTTGCTCCCAGCGAACCTGCAACAGCATCTGCGTCACCGCACCCGCGCATGTTTTGAACACCGGTCGAGAAAGCCTGCACCTGCTGTGCCGCCAGCTCTTCAGTGATTCCTGGCTCGAAATTGATCGAGATTTGCTTCAGACTCAGCACCGCATCGCGCGGATCAGCCATTAGCACCTGACGCTTGTCGACCAGATAGACAATCCAGAAGCCGCCCGGGATTTCGACAGGGCCGACCAATTGGCCAGGCTGCATATCATTTACCACCGCTTCGAGCTGGGTTGAGCGCAATTGCGCAAGGCGAAGCCAGCCGAGGTCGCCGCCAGTGGCCGCAGTCGATGCCTGCGAGAACTGTCGCGCGTAGCCTTGGAAACTGCCACCTTGCCGGAGTTGCTCCATGATCTGCTGACCATTCTCGAGCACTGTGTTGCGGTTCTCAGGCGTCGCAGCAAGGAAGATCTCAGCAAGGCGAAATTCTTCGGTGCCGCGCGAATCCTCCATCCGCTTGAGAAGCTCGTTCACTTCTTCCTCGGACACATTCACGAAAGGTGCAATGTTGCGGCGAAGCAGGTTCGACCAAGCCAATTCACCTTCGATCTGGCGCTTGAGTGAAGCTGGCGACGAACCAATCGAAATCAGATATTCGTCCATCGCCCCGGCTTCCTGGCCGAAGTTTTGTGCCGCCAAAGTGTTGTAGCGATCGGTAACTTCACCCTGAGAAACTTCGATCTCTTGCGATCGGGCCGCTTGAATCTGCAGCGTCTCATCAATCAGATTGCGCAACACCTGCATGCGCAGCCGAGAGAGGTCTTCCTCCGACAACTGATTGTTTGATGCGGAAATCACCAATGCAACGCGCTGATCGATGTCCGTGCCGGTAATGACATGGCCATTTACAATCGCAGTTGCGGTACGGACATTCGGGTTCGCTTCGCCGAGCAGCGAGATATCAGCTGGAATGCCCAGCGGATCATCCAAAGCGGGAGCGGTCTGCGCTGTCGCGGCTGCTGGCAGCAATGCCAGGGCTGCAAGTGAAACAAGGCAATTTTTCAATATATTACGTGTCACTTAGTCATTCCATTTGCGGGCGAAATTTGCGCCCCATCTACTCGTGCCAATTGGCAAGAACAGGCTGAACCCTAGCTGAGCCGGATTAGCCCCCCTCCGTTAATGCGGCAGATAACCGCTTTGAGCGCGCCTGCCAACGTCTGAAGCAAGACTATCGCGACTTATCGCAAGCCAAGATTGCGCAATGCAAATGTCAGTTGGAATGTGTCGCCGCGTTCCGCGTCGCCGGCAGTCACATAATCGCGCCGCCAAGTGAAGCCGAATTCCAGGCATTCATCGCGATAGGCGATGCCCAACCGGGTGCGGATCGGCTCAAAGCCATCGCTTGAGAACGTGGGGTCTTCATTGCGGTCCGTCAGGTTGACAATGCCCGATCCAAAGATCGACCAATGCCGCGCGAACGCGACCCGCGCCGCAGCACGTAACTCTTCGCGATCCTGCAAGTCCTCAAAATCTTCGATATCGCGGTTCAAGCGCAGATAGCCCAATTCGACATAAGTGCGTGAGTTGCCAACGGTCGCGTCGAATTCATTGCGGCGCACCTGGAAATTGTCTTTGTCGATGCGGAAGCGGTGCGTCAGCTTGACTGTGTCTTTAAATCGCAGCTCGGTCCGTCCGACGAAGTCCGAGACGCGTTCTGACAATCCTGTGCCATCGGGCAAGATCGCGCGCTGCGTGTCGAAACGATAGGATTGGCCGACTGTTGTTTTGATCCGCCAGCCAGGGCGCTGGAGTTCCCAATCGAGGCCATAAGTTAATCGCACGCCATCTTCGACCCGGTCATAACCGGGAAAACGATTGAGCGCGAAAAGGTTCGAATCTTCTAGATCGATCGCGCGCGAATCCTCATTGGGAATCTCAAGATTGCGGATCGCAGGGCTGGCGACCAGCTGAAGCCGCGGTTTGAACACCTGCGTGCCGCCAAAGGCTTCGCCGACGAATGGCCATTCAACGTCCACCGCACCCATTGCGATCGCGCGGCCCTCCCAGCCTTCATTGCCGCGATAGATTTCAGTGGTGGTGAATCCATTCTCGTCGCTGTGATAGACATCGCCGCGCGCAAGAGCGCTGAAAGTCACCACCTGACCGAGTCCTGTGAGGCGCCGTAGATCCCATCTGGCGCCTGCGAACGCGCGCTGTGTGTCCTGGCCTTCGTCACGCACCAAGCTCAGAGTGTTGGCTTGAAGCTCAACTGTGCCGCCAAGCACCGGGTCAGCCATGCGGTGACGAAAATCGATGGCGGGAAGTGCCATTGGCACCTGGCCTTGGCGCGCATCCAATCGCAAGGTCTGAGTGGCCCATCCGGCAATCGAAAAATAGGTCTGATCGTTGGTCCGCTCGATATTGAAGGTCGAACGCAGTCTGTCATCCCGGCTGATGTCATAGCGGCGCAGGAATGTGCGGTCGCTTGCTAGGCGGATCGATCCAGTGACACTCCATTCCGGATTGAACTGGAACCTTCCGTTCGCAAACAGATAACCGCGCAAATCGCGCTCTGTTGTCGGGTTGCCGGTAAAGGTTGAGATACGCCGACTGTGCGTGCCATAGCCGCTGATCTGATATGCGCCATTGCTGGTGAGATGGCGCCATTCCGCTGAAACCAACGGTGTTGCTTCGGTGAAGAAGCGCGTGCCGAGCGTCAGATCCTTGTTGTCGGCGAGCCGCAAGTAATATTCGCCGCTTACTTCAACGCCGTTCGATTCTGAAATTCTTAGATCAGGAACCAAAAAGCCGGAGATCGCGCTGCCATCGGTTCGGAATGCCAATCCCGGCATGGGCAGGATGCGTGCGCCGAACAATTCCAAAACGGCGCCGTCAAAGCTGACAGTGCTGTTTTCGGGGTCATAGATGATGCGGTTGGCAGTGATCCGCCAGCTAGGGCTTTTATCGCAACCTTCCAGGGTAGTGACTGGACATGCCGTGTATGCCGCGTCGTTCAGGATTACATCGCCATCGGCTGCGCGCTGACCGCCGCGCGCCGCCAATCTTCCGCCCGCCCTTAGCGAAACGAGCAATTCGTCGATCGCGCCGGCTTCGAAACGTTCAGTCAATTCGAGCGAATCCGTAAACAGCTGATTGCCGCTTTCATCGACCAGGCGCACATTGCCGGAAGCGTAGATTGTGCCGCTCAGCCGGTCCCAGCGTATGTTATCTGCGCGAACGGACTGGTCTTCGCTCGAAAGCAGCACATTGCCGCTGGCAGCTATGACCTCGCCGTCATTCTCGTTATCATAGTCGAGATTGTCTGCTTCAAATGCGATGATCCGTCCGTCTGCAACCGGCGGCAATGCCTCTGGATCAAGCTCCGTGACCTGTTCTTCGAGCGGCTTCAGCGCGTCGGGAGCGATGCCTGCTTCATCCTGTGCGAGCGCCGGCTGTGCACCCATGAACAAAGCCAGCGCGACAGGTACCGCGCTAAGCGACAATTTGAGACGTGAGTGGGTAGGCAGGCAATGCTGCAATGGCAGTGACATGGCTTGCCTATCGCACCGCTCGCGCCTAATCGCAATCGCGATTGGCCGTGCCGTTCCACAACGGTGTTTAACTGGCCGTAGACTAATACGCATTCAATCGTTCCGGAGCCCACATGCAGATCAAATTCACAGACACTTCACCCGTCAATCCCGGCCTCGTTGCGTATGTTGCCAATCAAGGCAGCATGCCGGCGGCAGTTGAACCTGTGCTGTCTAACGGAGCGGAAGCGGCGCGTTTCAAGGGGCGCGGCGGCCAGTTTTTCGAGGGCTTTGTTGAACGTGGGGATCAGACGGTTCGTGTGGCAATCGCTGGCGCTGGTGATACTGGCGCAGACGTGACCAAACGCGCAGAGGCGTTGGAAAAAGCAGGTGCAGTTCTGGCTGCTAAATATCTGACTTCCGGTGAGAGCGAGATTGTGCTGGACCTGAGCGAAGCGAACCTCAGCGCATCCGAAACAGCATCTGTCTTGCTCGGGTTGCGTCTGCGCAGCTGGCGGCATGATGCGTATCGCACGAAGCTGAAGGATGAGCAGAAAGTCTCCCTGAAAAGCGCAACTGTGGTGGGCGCAAGTGAGGGCGCCGAAGCTGCGTGGGATGATACAGCGGCCGTTGCCGAGGGTGTCGAATTCACCCGAGACTTGATCGCCGAGCCCGCCAACAAGCTATATCCGGTCAGCTTCGTGGAGATGTGCCAAGAGCGTTTTGAAGGCACTGGCGCTGAGCTGACAGTGCTTGACGAGGACCAGATGGCAGAGCTCGGCATGGGCGCGCTGCTCGGCGTGGGGCAGGGCAGCACACAGCCTTCACGTATCCTTGCGATCAAATGGAATGGCGGCAAGGATGGCGATGCGCCGATCGCATTTGTTGGCAAGGGCGTAACATTCGACACTGGCGGCATATCGTTGAAGCCTCCTGTCGGCATGTGGGATATGAAATGGGATATGGGCGGCTCCGGCGCAGTGGCAGGCGCGATGCTCGCGCTGGTGAAGCGCAAAGCCAAAGCCAACATCGTTGGCGTGGTCGGGCTGGTCGAGAATATGCCGGATGGCAATGCGCAGCGCCCCGGCGACATTGTGACCTCGATGAGCGGACAGACCATCGAAGTGCTCAACACCGATGCTGAAGGGCGTCTGGTGCTGTGCGATGCGCTGACTTGGACGCAGCGGACCTTCAAGCCTTCGCGGATTGTCGACCTGGCAACCCTTACTGGTGCAATGATCATTGCGCTGGGCAAGGAATATGGCGGTATGTTTGCCAATGATGATGATCTGGCCGACGATCTGGCCGCAGCAGGCAAACAGGTTGGTGACAAATTGTGGCGCCTCCCGCTGGGCCCGGAATATGACAAGCTGATCAATTCACCGATTTGCGACATGAAGAACATCGGCCCGCGCGAAGGCGGATCGATCACGGCGGCGCAATTCCTGCAGCGTTTCATCGAGAACGACACGCCTTGGGCGCATCTGGACATTGCTGGTATGGTCTTCTCGGACAAGGCCGGTCGCACGTGGGACAAGGGCGCGACCGGATACGGTGCACGGCTGCTTGATACGTTTGTCCGAAACACACTTGAGGGGTAAGCTAGCTTCTGATGCCGCGTATGCGAAAAAAGTCCGAGCTTCCGAGCAAGACTTGTGCGCATTGCGGGCTGCCGTTCACGTGGCGCAAGAAGTGGGAACGTGACTGGGACAATGTGCTCTATTGTTCGGAGCGTTGCCGCAGGAACAAGGGGTCGACAGGATGAGTGCGAGAGTGGATTTCTACCAACTCAGCCGTGACCCCGTTGAGCAAGTCGCGGTCATGTTGGCACGCAAAGTCATGCAAGCTGGCAAGCGGCTGTTGATTGTCAGTGACAATCCCGGCCAACGTGCCGCGATCAGCAAGGAATTGTGGCGCGGCGGCGGCGCTGAAGAATTCCTCGCCAATGGTCAGGGCGACGCATCGCATGCCGAGAAACAGCCGATCCTGCTCTCAGACGGCATGGATGCGGTGAATAGTGCCAGCATGGTCATGTTCGTTGACGGTAAATGGCGTCCCGAAGCCCTGAAGTTTGAACGAGCGCTGCTGCTGTTTGGTGCCGAGGCAACGGAGGCTGCGCGCGGGCTGTGGCGAGAGTTGGATAGTGCCGAAGATGTTGCGCGCGAGATCCACAAGCAGGATGAAAACGGGCGCTGGCAGGCTGGGGCTGGAGCAGGGCGATAGGCTCGCTAGGGCTTGCAGTTGACGCAACTCGGCGCTAGTGGCGCGCGCAACCAAGAACACCCCCTATTTCGCAAGGAACACATACCATGGCGGTTACCCGCACATTCTCGATCATCAAGCCTGACGCAACCAAGCGTAATCTAACCGGCGCGATCACAAAAATGCTCGAAGACGCTGGCCTGCGCGTTGTCGCATCGAAGCGTATCCACATGACCCGCGAACAGGCCGAAGGCTTCTACGCAGTACACAGCGAGCGTCCGTTCTTCGGTGAGCTGGTTGAGTTCATGATGAGCGAACCTGTTGTCGTGCAAGTTCTCGAAGGTGAAGACGCTGTGAAGCGCAATCGCGACATCATGGGGGCGACAAATCCGGCGGAAGCTGACGAAGGCACGATCCGCAAGGAACATGCGCTGTCGATCGGTGAGAACTCGGTCCACGGTTCGGACAGCGAAGAAAATGCGAAGATCGAAATCGATTTCTTCTTCAAGCCCGAAGAAATCGTCGGCTAAGCTCGCACTCAAGCGAATTACTAAAGAGGCCTCGCAGCAGAAATGCCGCGGGGCCTTTTGATTCAAAGGCTTGAGTGCCCGATTCGCCCTGCAAGACACAATCAGCTATCCTGACTTTGGGTCGCCTGAATGGTTCTGGGGGAGGGAATCATGGGCAGATTACTGCTGATGCTGGTTTCACTGACATTTTATACCGCCGCTGTTGCGGCGCTGCTTTTTCTGATCGGCTGGGTCGGCGCGTTCGATTTCATGCCGCTAACAGTCGACAAGGGACGCGACGGTCCATTGGTCACTGCTTTGTTGGTCAATGCCGGCCTGATTGGGTTGTTCGGCGTTCAACACACCGTCATGGCTCGTCCCGCCTTCAAGGAGGCTTGGACAAAGGTAGTTCCTGCGCCTGTCGAGCGCAGCTTTTATTTGCTGGCGACTGTGCTGGTTCTGGGCGCACTTTTCCATTTTTGGCACCCGATCGAAGGGAGCATCTGGTCGGTCCAGAACGAAGCAGCGCGCACGGCGATCTGGGTTGTGTTCTGGCTTGGCTGGGCAATCCTGCTGTTGTCGACTTTCCTGCTCAATCATTTCGAATTGTTCGGATTGCAGCAAGCGTGGCACAATCTGACGGGAAAGAATGCATCACCACCGCAGATGCGAACACCGCTGTTTTACAAACTGGTGCGTCACCCGCTCTACACCGGGTTCTTCCTGGGGCTATGGGCGACGCCTGACATGACATATAGTCATGTCTTCATGGCAGTCGGGTTCACGATCTACATCGTGATCGGAATCGCCTATGAGGAGCGTGATTTGCTGGATGTCTTCGGCCAGGAATACGCCGAGTATCGCAAGCGGGTGGGCGCCTTCCTGCCGGGCATCGGTAAAGTTCCCTAAACCGCCTTGCCGGACTTGAAGCCTTGCATCTGTGCGGCATGCGCGCTGTGCGCACCGCCTTTGCTGCTTGCCATTTCCTTGGCCATGGCAGCTCGTGCTTGAGATGACAGTTTCATATCGAGTTCGGCGTAGATGCGCGTGATCTCGCTTTCCCAATCCGCGCCCAATTCGTCAAAATGGACGTGCGCAACCGCGCCATCAAAATCAGCGAGCGCCGCCTGCACGCGCGAATGGCGCAGCTCCAGCTTGCGCCGCCATTCGGCTTCGATCCACTCAAGGTCTACTTTGTCCGACTGGATCGTCATCTGATTGGCCACAACTGACATCGAGCTGTGCAGGACATCCTCGTCATGACGGCTCGCCACTACCAGTCGGGCATTGGGGAATTGCGCGAGCAGCGCCGGCAATTCTTCGGCGAATTGCGGCACTTTCATCACGCGGGGCTTGTCTGCATTGCTGTGGTGCGCGGCGTCGGTGCGCAAGATACGGGCGAACTCGTGATAGACTGGGGTAGCATCCCGCGCTTCGCAAAAACGCGCGAAACTCGGCACGTGCCATTGCGTGTCATACGTACTGTGGCCCAATGCGCTCGCAAGCCAGCCGAGTTCCTCTTCGGCTCGCTGGGATCCCATCGGGTGGAGCGCGTCTATCCATGGGTCTAGCTTGCGCGCCATCGCCAGCATCATCCCGCCCCATAGCGGGCGCAAATCGGGTTTGCGCGGCACCGGGTTCCAACTGTCGCAGAAACGCGTTGCGCTATGCGCGGGATCGGCCGCCAGCAAGCGGTGAATGCGGGTTGTTCCGCTGCGCATTTGCCCGACGACAATGATCGGTGGTGCAAGTTCAGTTTCGAGCAGGTCTGGCCTGTTCGACCATAGCTTACCAAGTCCCAGACGCTGTTTGATCACCCGCACGATCTGACCGTGCGCCATGGTCTTGCCTAGCGCATTGAGCTGTGCTTCGTCTTCAACTGCGCTGCACAGCGTATTCAGCCGCTCGCGGAAATCGCGCGCATCTTCTATGCCGCGACCATCATGTTCGGCGCTTGGGTCAAAACCCTTGGCCGCGCGCGCCCACAGCTCATCGGGATCGATCAGTGGAGGGGGCACACCCTTCGCCCATGCCTTTTCCAGCGCGGCGCAGGCTTTGTCGACCAAGGGCGCACGCGCCAACGGGTGAGGGCGCTCTGGAGGCAGCGCGGCCATCGCGCTAAAACTGGTCCGCGGCGTCGATCAGCTTGGTCAACCGGTTGGGCGCAACGCTATGCCAGCTGCGCTCCAGCCATTCACTGACGTGATCCCAATCAACATCGGGCCGGTTCAGGATAACGCCGACCCAGCCGCTCGCGCCATAGTATGCGGGTTTGAAATAGGTCCCCGGCTGTGTCTCGACCAGGCTCAGCAGTTCGTCCATCGATCCGGTTTTGACAAGCACAGCCACATGCTCGCTGCCATGATGTTGATCGTTGAAATGGGCGAAGAACTTGCCTGATTTTTCGGTTCCAACACGAAAGCCGGGCGATCCATGGCTCTCTCGCTCGTGCGTTTCCGGCAACTTGAGGGCCAGCTCACGCACCTTGTCCAATAGAAAGGCTGGATCTGAACCGCGCCCTACATAGGCCGAAAGCGCGCGCGGATAGAGCTGATGCTCGGCCAGCTTGACCCGTTCAGCCAGAGATACCGGAGTGTCCCCAGGCACAATCGCCACCTTGACTTGCTCAAGGATTGCCCCTGAATCGAGTTCTTGCGTCACCAGATGTACTGTCGCGCCGCCGTGGCTATCGCCGGCCTCAATCGCCCGCATATGCGTATCGAGTCCCTTGTATTTGGGCAGCAGAGAAGGGTGGATATTGATAATCTTGCCTGCCCAGCTCGAGACGAATTCTTGGGACAGGATGCGCATGTATCCGGCCAAGACGATATAGTCCGCGCCCGCGTCCTGCGCCGCGCGCTCCATTACGGCGTCGTGCTCGGCGCGCTCCATGCCTTTGTGCGAATGGGCAAAGGTCGAAATACCTTCAGCCTCGGCGAGCTTTAACCCACCTGCACCTTCCTTGTTGCTGGCGACCAGAACGACTTCAAAGGGGCAATCTGGCAGCCTGCTTGCGTAAAGCAGCGCGGCCATATTGGTGCCGCCACCGGAAATGAAGATGGCGACCTTCGCCTTAGGCAAGGTGCTTTGCTTCCCAGTCAGACGTGGCGGACCATGTCCCCTGGTTGCCCTTGACGGTGCAGCCCCGATCGCCTGCTTCGATTGCGCCGATGGTGAAGGCGGTCTCGCCCGCATCCGCTAGCCGGGCAAGGACGGCTTCCTGACGATCCGGACTGACCGCGAGCACCATTCCGGTGCCGCAGTTGAACGTGCGCGCCATTTCAGATGGTTCGATATTGCCCTGTGCTTGCAGGAACGCCATCAGCCGCGGCTGCTCCCAGCTGTCAGCATTGACCATCGCATGCGCACCGTCGGGCAGGACGCGCGGAATGTTCTCCAGCAACCCACCCCCGGTGATATGCGCCATTCCGTCGATCAATCCTTCGCGCACCAGCGGCAGTAGCGATGCGACATAGATTCGCGTGGGCTCGATCAGCGTATCGATCAGAAGGCGCTCTGAATCGAACAGAGCAGGGCGATCCAGCTTCCAACCCTTGTCGGCGGCAAGTCGCCGCACCAGTGAATAGCCGTTCGAATGCACGCCAGACGACGCCAGCCCGATCAGCACGTGGCCCGGCGCTACCTTCTCACCGGTCAGCTGCTCGTCGCGCTCAACCGCGCCAACACAAAAGCCCGCGAGGTCATAATCACCTGCGGCATACATGCCGGGCATTTCCGCCGTTTCGCCGCCAATCAGCGCGCATCCCGCCTGTTTGCAGCCTTCGGCAATGCCCGCGATCACACGCTCGGCTACGCCATTTTCCAGCTTGCCGGTGGCGAAATAGTCCAAGAAGAACAGCGGCTCTGCGCCTTGCACAATCAGATCGTTGACGCACATCGCGACGAGGTCGATGCCGACTGTGTCATGCCGGTCATGATCGATAGCCAGCCTCAGCTTGGTGCCAACGCCATCGTTGCCCGCGACAAGCAACGGGTCCTTGTAGCCAGCTGCTTTCGGATCAAAAAAGCCGCCAAAACCGCCGATTTCGCCATCCGCGCCGGGGCGCATTGTTGCTTTGACTAACGGACCGATTGCCTTGACCAAGCGGTTGCCCGCATCAATTGAGACGCCGGCGTCTTCGTATGTGTAGCTTTCGGGCGGGTTATCATTGGCCATAATGTCCACCGCTTTAGCCTTTCGCGCTTGGAATTCCACTCGCCTTTAGGCAAAAGGCATCAGCTTTTCCCCGATGACTGTAACATCCGCCTCTAAGCGCCTGACGCAACTGCTTCCGAGCCGCACAATCGTAGTCGCGATTCTTAGTGTCGCCATGCTCGTTGCGAGCCTTGCGGCGCTGACAGCGCAGGTAACCGGAGATCGCGGAATCCCGCCAGTCGCGTCGAGCAGTGATGTCGATGTAACAGGCATCGAAGTTGACGTACGCGGCGCTAATGCGGAAGAGGCGCGCTCTGCCGGTTGGCGCAAGGCGCAGCGCGATGCTTGGGCCAAGATTGGCGGTCCAAGCCTCCCGGATTCGCAGATCGACAGCATGGTATCGGCAATTGTGATCGAACGGGAACTCATCGGGCCGCGCCGCTACCGAGCCAGCCTCGGCGTTATTTTTGATCGCAATCGCGCTAGCCAGTATCTTGGCGGTGGTTCGCGCGGCAGGCCTTCTGCGCCAATGTTATTGTTGCCTGTAACTGCGAGTGCGGGCACGTACACCATGTTCGAAGTGCGCAACCCATGGCAGCGTGCCTGGGCGGAATTCAATCCCGGTACGAGCCGCATCAACTATGTTCGCCCCGCCGGCGCAGGCGGAGACTCGCTGCTGCTCAATCATGGGCAGAGCATGCGTCGCAGCCGCACCTGGTGGCGTGTAATTCTCGATCAGTTTGCAGCAGCCGATGTGCTTGTGCCGATTGCGCGACTTGAATA
>JABDKI010000060.1 GCA_013002295.1 Altererythrobacter sp. | reverse complement strand
ACAACGATGACAAACGCGACTTCGCGGCCAGCCGTCCGATCGATACCCGTCCGGGCTTCCTTGGCTTTGGCGGTCCCGTACCGGTGCAGACCACTTCGGTTGACGATGAAGTGATCACTTGGGACCTGGCAGCAACCATGCCCGCAAGCGAGGACGTGAATGTCTATGCCCGCGTGGCGCGCGGCTATCGTGCACCGTCGGTGCAAGGACGCCTGGCATTTGGGCGTGACCTGTCGGTTGCTGATAGCGAAACCACCATGAGCTACGAAGCGGGTGTGAAAACAATCCTGGCTGACGGCATGGTGCGATTGAACATCGGCGGCTTCTATTACACGACCGAAGATCTTCAATTGACCGCAGTTGGAGGTGCCAACAACTTCACCACGCTGCTCAATGCAGATGAAGTGGAAGGTTACGGCTTCGAGGCAGAGCTTCAGGCGCGCCCGATGGAAGGTGTCGAGTTCGCTGGCGGCCTGTCTTACAATGACACGCAAATCAATGACACGAACGCGTTCGTTGCCGGTTGCGGCGCTCCGTGCACCGTGCTCGATCCTGAGCGTACGCCAGGCAGCAACATCTTCTCGATTGATGGCAATTCGCTGCCGCAGGCACCAAAGTGGACTGCCAACTGGTCGCTGGGCCTGACCGAAGACATACCCGGAACGGACGGAGAGATTTATCTCTTCACCGATTGGGCGTACCGTTCGAAGGTTCAGTTCTTCCTCTATGAATCAGTCGAATTCAGCGACGACTCCATGCTCGAAGGTGGTCTGCGCATCGGCTATCGCACTGATCGTTATGACTTCGCCTTCTTCGGCCGCAACATCACCAATGATGTCTCGGCGGTGTCTGGCATCGACTTCAACAACCTCACCGCGATGGTCAATGAGCCGCGCATCTGGGGTGCTGAAGTGGGCATCACATTCTAAGTCCGGTTAAGCCAAGAAGTTCGAAGAGGTCGTGGGCGAAAGCTCACGGCCTTTTTTTTGCGCGCGACGAAACCTTTGATGCTTGCTGAGAACGGCATGTTAACCTTGGTGCATTAGCCAGTCCTGGCAGCAATACAGGGCGGGGTACAATGCAAGCAATATTGGTGGAATTGATCACGCCCTCGATGGCGTTGTTCTTTTCGGCTTGCTTTCTGTTGCTGTGGATGAAGAGCGGGTTGGGCCGGTATGTTTTGGCCTTTGCCGGCGCCTATCTGTTTTCGGCCATAGGGTTTCTCGTTGCGATAAGCCTGTCACCGGATTCCAGCATAACCTTCCAGGCCAGCCAGCTTGCCTACTCGATTGCCGGTGCTTGCATGATTTGGGGTGCTTGCGACCGGGTCAAGCAGCCACCTTTCCTGAAAGTCATGGCGACAATCTATGTGATTGCTGCAGCCATGCTGATTGCGGAAGTTATCTTTACGCGGGACGCGGGGCCAAGGCTGATCATCTCGAATACCGGCTACGGGATAATGCTCCTTGTGGGCGTAATATCGCTGCTCTCAGCGCCGCGACGAAATCTGGCGGACAACCTTGTTATCGCGATACTGGCGCTCAATGCTGCGGACTTTCTGATCCGCCCGACCATCACGATCCTGATCGAAGGGCAGATCGATGTCGCTGCCTATCACGAATCGATCTATTTCTCGCTGATCAACCTGGTGCTTAGTGTTAAAGCTGTTGCTACCGCCACGGTTCTATTCGCCGCATGCATTTCTGACTATCTTACTCGCTTGAAGGAAAGCGCGCTGCATGATGACCTTACCGGTCTAAAGAGCCGCGCTGCGTTCGAAGATGAAGCACGCAACATGATGAAGCGCGGGCAGGATGAAGCGTGCCCCGTCGCATTGGTCGTTGCCGACATCGATCACTTCAAGCAGGTGAATGATATCTGGGGCCATCAGGCCGGAGACACTGCAATCATCAACTTCGGAGACCTTCTGGAAGGTACCATCCGTGGATGCGATGTGTCCTCACGGATAGGCGGTGAAGAGTTCTGCCTAGTCGTCTGGAATTGCGGATTGGACGATGCCGCCCGTCTGGCCGAGCGTATCCGGTTTGCTTTCGCACAAATGGAGCACCGCGGGGTTGGTTCCGACATTCGTCTGACGGCGAGCTTTGGCGTTGCAGAGATGCAAAAGGGCGAGCGCTATGAATCCTTGTTTTTGCGAGCGGACGCCGCCTTGTATCGCGCGAAAGACGAGGGTCGCAATCAGGTGGTGACCGACAATCGCTCGAAAACTGAAATCAATGAAACAGAAAAGCAGAAAACGGCGGCCAACCGTGCTGCTGCTTAACTGCCGAAGCTGCGCCGTATAAGGCCCGGCATCATAGCCGCCTGAAGGCCGGCCCGAACAGCCAGAAAAAGCACGAAGCTTCCCCACAATCCCGCATTGCCAAGCGGCCATGTCAGCCACAGTGAAAGCGCGAACAGCGCGCTTGCGCCGATCATGGAGAGCAGCATGGCGCGGGTCCAGCTAGCGCCAACAAACACGCCATCGAACACAAAACTGGCAACCCCGGCGAATGGAATGATGATGAGCCATATCGCTTGATCCTGCGCGATGCGCGCGACCTCTGTTGTAGCGGCAAAGCTGGCGATGATCGGATTCGCCAACAGAGTAAATGCAAATGAGAGGAGCGCAGCGGCCGCTAGGCCGCGCCATAGGATTGCCTTCGTATGTGCTGAAAAGCCCACGCGATCGCCGTCGCCCTTGCGCTCTCCGTTGAGAACCTGCGCTGCATTCTCAAAACCATCCAGAAGCAGTGCGGTAAAGATAAACAATTGGTAGACGATACCATTGGCTGCAAGCACCTCTGGTCCGCGCTCTGCGGACAGACGTGTAATCGCGGCCAGCGCTACTGTTAGCACAAGCGTGCGCAGGAATAGATCGCGATTGGTGGAAAGAAATGGTCTAAGTCTGGTCCAGCTGATTGTAGCCTTCTCAAACAACATGCCGATCACACGGCGACCCGATGGCTGATACAATACGAGTGCGATCAGGATTGCGAGCTTGGCATATTCCGCGATGAAGCTGGACCAGCCGATCCCGGCGATGCCCCATCCAAGCTCTAGCGCCAGAAACAGCCCCAAGGCGACATTCAGAACGTTGTAGATGACTTCGATGATCAAGACGGCGGTCATCTGGCGGCGGCCGACTAGGAACCCGATGAGAGCCAAATTCAACATGACGCCCGGCGCGGTCCAATAGCGAATGCCGGCATAAATGCTCGCTGCCTCCAGAACATCGCCTTGTGCGCCCAATGCCGACAGAAACAAAGGCATCAGAACCGGTTTGAGCAGGATCAGCAGCGTCGCGATCGTTGTGCCGATTACCAAACCGCGGGCCAGCAAACGAACTTGCTCTGTGGCTCCCTCTCGAGTGCCGGCTTGTGCGACCAGGCCCGTTGTGCCGCTCTTCAGGAAGTTCATAACCGTGAACAGCACTGCAAACAGCCGCGCACCGACATCGACAGCGCCCTGAGTTGCCGCATCCTCCAGCCGGCCAACAATCCACATGTCGCCAATGCCGATCAAAGCGGTCGCGATATTGGTCAGCATCGCAGGGATCGCAATCGCCCAGATAGCGCGCGTATCGATGCTGCGTGATGTGATGGATGGCAACTGTGACACGTCTGGGTTTCTCCCCTGGTGTCTGGCGAAAACTGGTCGGGGAGAGAGGATTCGAACCTCCGACCCCTTGTACCCAAAACAAGTGCGCTACCTGGCTGCGCCACTCCCCGACCGATTTCGCGCTTCGCACATGGACTGCTTTGTCCCGCTGCCGCTGGTGGGCCCGGCAGGACTCGAACCCGCGACCTAGCCGTTATGAGCGGCCAGCTCTAACCAACTGAGCTACAGGCCCATCAGGCAGCATACGTGCGATGCGGCGTGCCCCCTACAATGCTCATCGCGATGAAACAAGCACAGATATGCAATTATTGGCGATTGTTGTGTACCAAGCAGAATTACGCCTGGTCATTGGCTTCGCGCGTATCCTCATCCGGCAGAACGGTTTCGCCCGAGGCCACTGCTGTCAACGGCAGTGAGAGCATCAGCCGTTCTTCATCCTGTATCAGACTGCCGCCGGCTCCAGCAGCCTCAGCGCGAGCCAGTCTCAGGCTGAAACCTGCTCCAAACAATCCTGCGCTGATGTCATGTGTGGTTGGTTTAACCTCGGCTGCGAAAACATCGTCTTCCGCGATCAGCTGTGCGGGAATCTGGCACCAGAAGGTCGCCCCGTCGGCATCGGTTTCAATCTGCGCAAGGAGCAGCTCTCCGGTGTTGGTAGACCCAGCCAACGTGGCGAGCATTCGCCAGATCAGCGCCTCGGCTTCGTCCGGATCAATTTCGACCCAAGCGCTGCGGGTCTTGGTCTCTGTGATCTCAATACCAGCCATTCGCGGCGCCAGGACATGGCTCAGTTGATCGGTCATCCGCTTCGCTAGCGAGATCAGATCTGTTTTTCCGCCGCCAAGTGACTGAACGCCGCTTTCGAGCTTGGCTAAACGTTCCAACTCGTCAAAGCCGGCCAGGATGCTTGCAGCGTCGCCTGCGATCGTTGCGGCCAACGCGCGATAAGCGTTCGGCACAGGGCCATACAGTTGCTGATGAATCAGCTCGGCAAATCCCTGAACCGCGTTGACCGGTGTGCGAAGCTCGTGAAGCAACTGCCGCAAGCGATCGGCTTCGCTCTGTGCGCCGCTGGCTTTGGAAGGATCAAACGGCCTGCGAAACCGCCCGACATAGCCATGGAAGCGCCCACCACTGCGCGAAAAGCGCGGATGGGCATCGACAATCCATTCGCCGCGAATGGCCTCTGCACCTTCAAGCACGCGCGGCGCGCGCTCGATCGGCTGCTGCTGACCGAATGCGGTGGTTATCGGATCGACCGGACTGCCTTTGTCGAGATATCTGCGATCTGTCAGCCGCTGACCTATGATCATCGGGGCAACCGAAGCATCCGCCCAGATGATGCGGCCTTGTGCATCGCTTTCAAAGGCAAAGCCTGTGATATCGTGCTGTGGCTCTGACGTTTTTTCGCCAAGAGGCAGGCGGGGCGATAGGTCATTTGTGGATGGAGCCGCGTGATCGCGGCGGTACTGCGCGATGCGTTCTATCGTCGCGGCGATTACGCTTTTTTCATCGCTGCCCGCAGCAACCGCCGGACGGGGTCGCAACGGCTCAGTCGACCGCCCGGTGTCAGGCTTGGGTTCAGCTTCGGGTAGGGGCGGGGCCTCTACCTCATGCTCCATGATCTGCTCGTCTTCGACTGTATCTGCTTCGACAATGGGCTGCGGTAGTCCGCGATCATGAATTCCCAGCTGATCGAGCAATCGTTGGGCATCATCTGGCAAATCGCGCCGATTGCGCAACAGGCCGCGGGCACGGATCGGCATACGCGGGATCAGCGCGGTCCATTCCTCTTCGGTCAGCTCGGCTCGCTGAAGGGCGGCAGATGCCACTTGAGGTTCGTCTTCCGCCAAATGCGCGGCCAATTGCGCATTGCGGAAGCGCCAGCTGGGTTCGCGAATGATGCGAGCCCGTTCGTCGGCTGGGATTTGCTCGCCTAATGCACCCAGTCTTAACCATGCTGCCGCAAGCAGGCTGTCATCGCGGCCATGTTTTCGGCTGCCCAGCAGATCGAGTAGCTGGCGGAACTGTGTGCGTGCGCCACGCTCACTGGTGGCGCGGTGGCGCAACACAGTAGCAAGGCGATCATCAAAGAACATCACAGCTCCAAAAGTTCGTGTCCCGCGCGCGAATCGCGCAGGGCATGGGGCGCGGACATTTCGCGCCGAGTGTTCCCTAACAGCAATAAGAATGGCTTGCGGAGTGCCATTCTTGATGCGTTGCAAAGCGGGACAATTGCTGGCAGGAACAATAATATTAGTTTTCGGCCTGCTTGAAGGGCACATGTGTTTCATTTGGGTCCGATTCGGAGCCAATCTGGGGATATGAGGGTAATTTATGGCCAGTCTGGACGAAATTGACCGCCGCTTGCTGGCCGAGCTTCAGAACGAAGGCCGCGTTACCAATGTCGAATTGGCGCAGCGCGTTGGCCTGACTGCCCCTCCATGTTTGCGCCGAGTGCGCGGTCTTGAGGAAGAAGGCGTCATTCGCGGCTATCACGCGGATCTTGATCCTTCGAAGCTTGGCTTTGCAATTACCGTTTTTGCGATGGTCAGCCTCAAGAGCCAGGCGGAAAGCGCCTTGCGTGAGTTTGAAGAGGCGATGCGTGAACTTCCCGAAGTGCGCGAAGTGCATATGCTCAATGGCGAGATCGACTTTATCCTGAAAGTCGTAAGCCGCGATTTGCAGAGCTTTCAGGAGTTTCTGACCAGCAAGCTGACGCCGGCACCGAATGTGGAAAGCGTGAAGACTTCGCTGACCATTCGCACAGCCAAGCACGAGCCCGGCGTTCCGCTCGGATGATATCGACGCTGTGTTTGCGCGTTTGATGAACCAACAGGATAATTGGTCAACCACACCCGAATACGCTAACACTGACGAAATGGGTCGCAACCAATGGCCGTCCCTCTGCAGAGTAAACTGCAGGTGGTTTGGCCCGTATTGAAACGACACGCCGCGTGGCGTGCCTTTTGAAACGGAAAAACATTATGCTGACCATTGTTCGAATATTGCCGCTGGGACCCGGTTCGTATCCGATGCCTGCCCAAGATGGCGGCAAGCCTGGTCTGCCAAAGTTCACGCAGCTTAAGGTGGATTGACCCTATTCGGGACGTCCAACGTTGGTCTAACCTTCGCGTTTTTCCAACCAGTCTTCGAGCCATTTGATCGAATAATCGCCGCTCAAGACATCATCCTGATGCAGCAATTCCTGATGCAACGGAATGTTGGTTTTCACGCCCTCGACGACCATTTCCTCCAGCGCGCGGCGCAGGCGCATGATGCAGCCTTCGCGATTGCGGCCGTAGACGATCAGCTTGGCGATCATGCTGTCGTAATAAGGCGGGATAGAATAACCTGCATAGAGCCCAGAATCCACGCGCACATGCATGCCGCCAGCAGGGTGATAGTATGTAACCTTGCCCGGTGAAGGTGCGAAGGTGAATGGGTCCTCCGCATTGATCCGGCATTCGATCGCGTGGCCATTGAATTCCAGATCTTCCTGCGCGACCGATAGCGGCTTCCCAGCAGCGACACGGATTTGCTCCCGGACTAGATCGACGCCCGTAATGGCTTCGGTAACAGGATGTTCAACCTGAAGGCGGGTGTTCATCTCGATGAAATAGAACTCGCCGTCTTCCCACAGGAATTCGATTGTCCCTGCGCCGCGATATTGCATGTCGCGCATCGCTTTGGAGCAGACCTCGCCCATGCGCATCCGCTCTTCATGGCTGATGACGGGGGAGGGGGCTTCCTCCAGCACTTTCTGGTGGCGGCGTTGCAGCGAGCAATCGCGCTCGCCCAGATGGATCGCATCGCCCTTGCCATCGCCAAACACTTGAAATTCGATGTGGCGCGGGTTCCCAAGATATTTCTCGATATAGACCGTCGCATCGCCGAAAGCAGCTTTGGCTTCGCTGCCCGCTTGCTTCATCAAGGTTTCGATTGTGTCTTCGCTTTCGCAGACCTTCATGCCCCGGCCACCGCCACCGGACGCGGCTTTGATGATCACGGGATAGCCAATGTCCTTGGCGATTCTTTTGGCCTCATCATAGTCGGAAACCGCGCCATCACTGCCTGGCACCAAGGGCAAGCCCAGCGCGCCGGCGGTTTGCTTGGCCGCGACCTTGTCACCCATTGTGCGGATATGTTCAGGCTTGGGGCCGATCCACTTAATATCATGCGCTTCGACAATCTCGGCGAATTTCTCATTCTCTGATAGAAAGCCGTAGCCCGGATGGATCGCGTCGCATTGCGACACTTCGGCCGCCGAAATAATGTTTGCAACGTTAAGATAACTGTCCGTCGCGGCCGGTGGGCCGATACACACCGCGTGGTCTGCCAGCCGCACATGCATTGCGTCTGCATCGGCAGTGGAGTGCACCGCGACCGTTTCAATGCCCATCTCGTGCGCTGCACGGTGGATGCGCAGCGCAATTTCGCCGCGATTGGCGATCAATATGCGTTTGATTGACATCGCGCTGCCTCAGCCGATTACAACGAGCGGCTGGTCAAATTCGACCGGCTGCCCGTTATCGATCAGGATAGCTTTGATGGTGCCAGCCTTGTCGGCTGTGATCGGGTTCATCACTTTCATCGCCTCAACGATGAGCAGGGTATCGCCTTCTTTCACGCTATCACCGACAGCGACAAAGTTTGACGCTTCCGGTTCAGGCGCAAGGTAAGCCGTGCCGACCATGGGTGATTTGATTGCATCGCCGTGATCGTCTGCAGGCACTGCCTCCGCAGTCGGTGCAGGTGCGGCTGCCGCTGGTGCTGCTGCTGGCGCTGGTGCAGCCACCATTTGAGCGGGCACAGCCGATGCAACAACACCGCCGCGTGCGACGCGGATCTTGCGGTCGTTATCTTCGACTTCGATTTCGGTAAGCCCGGTTTCGTTGAGCAGTTCGGCAAGCTCGCGAACAAGCTTGCTATCGATATCCATGCCGGATTTGCGACCACCGGCAGATTTACGTTCGGCCATTATTGCCCCTCAATATTTGGTTGCAGGCGTGACTATTCGTGCAAATTGTGGCTGGCAAGAGGCGACTTGCCACTTTTTCGTAACGTGAAGGCCTTAGACTTCGCCATTCGCAATGGCTTCGAGAGCGATCAGATAGCTCTTTGCCCCGTGACCTTGCACGCATTTCGCGGCCGCTTTGCCGACGTATGAGATATGCCGGAATTCTTCGCGAGTGGTGGGATCGGACAAATGGACCTCGATTACTGGCGTGCGGATGGCCTTTATCGCATCGAGTAGCGCGATCGAGGTATGGGTATAGGCCGCTGCATTGAGCAGCACCGCGCGCGCACCCTCGGCTTGCGCCTCATGCAGCCAATCGACCAGCATGCCTTCGTGATTGGTCTGCCGCATGTCGATATCAAATCCGAGCTCCCGCCCGCGATCCTCCAGCATGCCCGCCATGTCATCAAGCGTATCGGAGCCGTATATCTCCGGCTCGCGCAGACCGAGCAGGTTCAGGTTCGGCCCGTTGAGGACGTAGATGGTGCTGGTTACTTCAGTCATGGGCTCGGACTAGCGTTTGCAGGCCGCGCTGAAAAGCGGAAGATGCGCTAGGTCTCACTCGGATGAATTCGCAACCATATCTTGTTGCAGAGTCCGTCCAGCCAAAAGGTAATGTAAAGCCGCCCAGGCATAGCCGCAGGTAAAGATCACGATCGACCATTGCAGCCCGCGTGCATCCGCGCTGGCGCAGGCGGCGATCTCGCTCGCTTGTGCTGCGGTTGCTGTGACGCTTACGTCTGAAGCAATGGCAAGCAATGGTTTGCACGCCTCCAGGGTCAGGCCCAGCCCCTGTGCATCAAGAAACGCCGTTTTCAGCAGCGTAGACAGCGCGCCGATCAGTGGCGGCCCCAAACCGTAACCAAGCAGATTGACCACAAAAAGCGTGATCGCAACCGATGTCGCGCGCATCCGGCTGTCCGCAACTCCGCCAGAAACAGCATACATCGGGCCAAGGTAGAAATAGTGGATCATTGCCGCGATCATCAGCGGCGGCATTGCGAGCCACAGGCTGTCCGTCAGAAAGCCAAACGCATAGAGAGGGACCGAAGCGGCCATGCCCAATGCTGGGATCCATGACAATGCCTTGGGGTAGCGCTTGGCCATCTTGTCCGAAAGCCAACCAGAGCTGAAAACACCGATGGCGGCCATCAAACCCAAGATGATGCCGAACAGCAAGGACGCTGTCTGGATCGAAAGCTCGTGCGTCCGAATGAGGAACGAGGTGGTGAACTGTCCCACGCCATAACCGACGAAAGACGCCAGCGTCGCGCCGATCACCACATGGCGATAGGCAGGCTTCTTCATCAGTACAGCAAGCGCTTCCTTGAAGCTGGCTTTCTCCAGTCCCTGCAGCGCAGCCGGATCAGTGTAGCCGCGTGGAGGTTCCTTTATGCTGCGCCACACGATCAATGACAGTAGCAGGCCGGGTATGCCGACAACGACAAAGGCGATCCGCCAGCCTTCGACTTGTGACCAGTCCAAATCACCGAACAGTGCGCCCAGGCCGATCGAGGCGATCCATGCGCCAAATTCTGCGCCATGCATTCCCGCGATCTGTCCGCCGAATACCGATGCGAGCATACCGCCCAGCGGCACTCCCAAAGCGTAAATCGAGACCGCAGTCGCGCGCTTCGAGGGTTTGAAATAGTCGGCGATCAGCGATTGCGCCGGCGGTGTGCAGCCAGCCTCGCCAATGCTCACACCCACGCGGAACAGGAATAGCATCAGGAACGACATGGCGAACCCGCACAGTGCCGTGAACAGGCTCCACACGGCTACCGCCAGTGCAATGATGATGACGCGATTATTGCGCTCTGCCACGCGGGCAATCGGAAGCCCCAGGAAAGTGTAAAGCACCGCGAATGCCGGACCGCCCAGCAGCCCCATTTGCCAATCTTCCAATCCGAAACTCAGCTTGATTGGCTCAGTCAGGATGTTGACGATCGTTCGATCGATGAAATTGAAGATGTAGACGATCAGAAGGGCGCTCAAGACGTAAGCTCGATAGCCCGGCGTTCCGAAGCCTTCAGAGGCAGGCGGGCCTTGCGCCGGTACTTCAGCGGACGCAGTCGCGCTCAATTCTGCGATGATCATTCTCCCTCAACTGCACGGATGCCAAAACCCGGTTTTATCGAGTGCATCCTGCGCGGCTGTATTTTCCAGCGACCATCTTCACCCTTTTCCGCCTGCCGTAAAGCGTGATGATCGCTTGCTCGGTAAAAGTTCGGGAACGAGCGCCAGTTCGGGTGCCTGCCGATCAGCCCCTTTCATTTTGCTTCGTTGTCGCGCAGACATGCGGCTCTATAGCGAGGGACGAGGGGTAAGCAGATGAAGCCTAAAGTTCATAATCCAACACCATGGCTTCAAGGCTTTGGTCTCAATCATGCGGTCGAAGTGCAAGGCGCTACGCGAACGCTTTACCTAAGCGGCCAGACCGCGACGGATGCAGATGGTCATGCGATGCATGTCGGGGACATCGTCGAGCAATACAAGCTCGCTTGGCACAATCTGGTCGATGCGCTCGATTCGGCCGGGATGACGCCCCAGAATCTGGTGCGCCTCAATTTCTATACCACTGATGTGGACGCGTTTATGGCCTCGGCCGAGCAGACCATGGCGCACCACAGCGCAGCGGGGGCGCAGATTTCAGCAACCTTGCTTGGTGTGGATCGCCTTTTCGATCCGAACATCATGATCGAGATCGAAGGAACGGCTGTCGCTTGATCGAAATTACCTAAACGGCGGCTCGTTGAAGGCGCGCAATTTTCGGCTATGCAAGCGGTCGCCTTCATCGCGCAGGCGATTGCAAGCCTCCAAGCCAATCTGGAGGTGTGCCGCAATCGCTTCCTCGTAGAACTTGTTTGCCTGACCAGGCAGCTTGATTTCACCGTGCAGCGGTTTGTCCGAAACGCATAGCAGCGTGCCGTAAGGCACTCGGAAGCGATAACCCTGCGCGGCGATGGTCGCGCTTTCCATCTCGACTGCGATCGCGCGGCTTTGCGAGAAACGCTTGGCAGAGCTGGAATAATGCAGCTCCCAATTCCGATCATCGGTGGTCACAACGGTGCCGGTGCGCATACGTTGTTTGATATTGGCACCTTGCACGCCGGAAACTTGTTCCGCCGCGGCTGCCAGCGCCTGTTGGACCTCGGCAATCGGCGGAATCGGAATTTCCGGGGGCAAGACATTATCGAGCACGTGATCATCGCGCAGATAGGCGTGCGCGAGTACGAAGTCGCCAATCTTCTGGCTGGAGCGAACTCCGCCGCAGTGCCCAATCATCATCCACGCATGCGGACGCAGCACGGCCAGGTGATCGCAGATTGTCTTGGCGTTGGACGGTCCGACGCCGATGTTCACTAGCGTGATGCCTTTGCCGTCTTCGCGCATCAGGTGATAGGCTGGCATCTGGTGCCTGCGCCATGCGGTGTCGTTGAGTTGCTCCTGCGCATTGTCGATGCATTCACTGATATTGAGGCCGCCTGCACCTGTAAGGCCTGTGTACCCGTCGCCATCATCCTTGGCGCAGATTTGCTGCGCGCCCCAGTTTACGAACTCATCGACATAGCGGTGGTAGTTGGTGAACAGGATGAAGTCCTGGAAGTCCTCCACGCGTGTGCCGGTGTAATGAGCCAGCCGCGCAAGCGAGTAATCGGTGCGCAATCCGTCAAACAGTGAAAGCGGCATCGCCTCGTCTTCGTGGAATTCAATCCCATCCGCCAACTCGTCTCCGATCAACGACAAGTCGGTTGAGGGGAAATGCTGCGCGATATCCTGCGGCGCGATGCCTACCATTGCCGCACCAGCTTCACCGTCGAGCACGTAGGGGAAGGGTATCTCCTGCCGCGACTTCCCGACTTCAAGTTCGATGTCGTATTCGGATGCAATCAGCTCCAGCTGTTCTGCCAGAAACGGAGCGAACAGATCAGGACGCGTGATTGTGGTGGTATATGTTCCCGTGGTCTCGAGGCGCCCGAAAGCGCGGCTGCGATCCTTGATCTCGCTCTTTCCCGAATAATGCATTGTGAGCTGGGGATAGGCGTAGCTGCCATCTTCGCGCTTGCGTTGCGGCGGCAGAGTGCCGTCGCGACCGAAAGCGATCACGTCTCCGCGAAGCGTCGAAACAGCTTCGTCATAGGTCTGTTGCAATTGTTCGAGAATTTGCGGGATTGGGGTCATACGTTCATCCATATTGTTGTTGTTTTACGTTGGAAAGACAGTCCAGCATAGCCCGACTGGTCCTTCTTACAAAAAAGGCGCGACCTTTCGGCCGCGCCCCTTTGCGTCAAGAAGTGAGAGCCAATCAGGCTTCATCTTCCTTTGTTTCTTCGGCAGGCGCTGCTTCTTCAGCAGGAGCTGCTTCTTCAGTCTCTGCATCGGCGGCCGCTTCGATATTCTCAACAGCGGCATCTTCCAGCATATCAGCAGGAATTTCGCCCGGCTCAAGACCGGCATTATCGATGCGTGTATCAGCGGCAGTCTCTTCGATCTCGCGCTGTTCGTCAGCGAAGATTTGCGCAAGCACGTCTACGCCTTGGCTTTGCAGCTCGGCTTCGTCTTCACTGCGAGCCACATTAGCTTTCACTGTGACGTGAACCTCTGGGTGCAGCGCAACAGTCACATCGTGCATACCGATCGTCTTGATCGGTGCGCCCATGATGACCTGCTTTTTGTCGACATCGTGGCCTTGCTCAACAAGACCAGCGACCATGTCACGCACGTTGACTGAACCGTAAAGCTGGCCAGCGTTGGACGATGCACGCAGCAGAACCACTTCTGCGCCTGCAACTTTTTCGCCCAGCTTTGCAGCTTCGCCACGCTTTTCAGCGTTTTCTTTTTCGAGACGTTCGCGGTTCGCTTCGAAAACCTTCTTGTTGGCTTCGTTCGCGCGCAGCGCTTTATTCTGCGGCAACAGGAAGTTGCGCGCATAACCGTCTTTCACGGTAACAACGTCACCGATCGTGCCCAGCTTCTCGATACGTTCGAGGAGAATGATATCCATGTCGTCTTCTCCTCTTACTTAACGATGTACGGCAGCAGGCCGATGTGGCGCGCGCGCTTGATCGCCTTGGCGAGCTCGCGTTGCTTTTTCGCGCTGACGGCGGTGATGCGGCTTGGAACAATCTTGCCACGCTCGGACATGAAGCCCTGCAGCAGACGAGTGTCTTTATAATCGATTTTCGGCGCACCTTCACCCGAGAACGGGCAGGACTTGCGGCGGCGGAAGAAAGGACGTGCCATTAGTCGCGCTCCTCACGGTCAGAGCGACGCTTACGGTCGCGGTCATTCTTGCGCATCATGACAGACGGGCCTTCTTCGTGCTCGTCAACGCGGATCGTCATGTAACGGATCACGTCTTCGTTGATGCGGGTTTGACGCTCCAGCTCTTCAACAACGGCGCCCGGGGCGTCGATGTTCAGCATCACGAAGTGTGCTTTGCGGTTGCGGTCAATCTTGTAGGCGAGGGATTTAAGGCCCCAGGTCTCGGTCTTGGTAACCTTGCCTTCGTTCTGCTCGACGATTTCGGTCGCCGAAGCCGCCAGCGCATCGACTTGAGCCTGGCTCAGGTCCTGACGCGCGAGAAAGACATGCTCATAGAGAGCCATCTTGCTTCCTTTCAATTTATGCCGATCGTTGGCTTATCCCGCGCGGATCGCGGGGCCCCTCCGGCTTTCTTCATAAACACCCCTACATCGGCACTCCGACGAAAGGGATGCGCGCACATAACGGTTTTGACCACGAATGCAAGCCTTGCGAAGCGAGCAAAGCGAGGGCAGGGCAGGCGCAACAGTTCATAGGGGAGACGCACTTTGCCAGGTGGTTTAATGGCTTTGCTGGATGATGTCGCGGTAATTGCCCGCGCAGCAGCGGCTTCGATCGATGATATCAGTGTGGCTGCAAGTAAGGCCGGCACAAAGGCGGCGGGTGTCGTGATTGATGATGCCGCGGTTACACCAGGGTATGTGACTGGCCTTAGTCCCAAGCGCGAATTGCCGATTATTTGGGCGATTACCAAGGGCAGTTTCAAGAACAAGTTGTTGTTCTTGCTGCCCGGGGCATTGGCGCTGAGCTGGTTTCTGCCGCAAGCGATCATCTTTCTGTTGATGCTTGGCGGCGGCTATCTCTGTTTCGAGGGCGCGGAAAAAGTCATAGAAAAGCTGGGCGGGGAAAAGCACGGGAAGACGGTGGATGATGATATCAAAGATCCGGCGAAGTTCGAGCATCAAAGGATCAACGGCGCGATCCGAACCGACCTTATCCTGTCAGCGGAGATCATGGCAATCTCGCTGAACGAGATCGCGACCATCAGTGAAAGCTTCTGGGTGCGCGCAGCGGCGCTTGCGCTGGTGGGCATCGCCATAACAGTTGCGGTCTACGGCACAGTCGCGTTGATCGTGAAGATGGATGACGTTGGGCTGAAGCTGGTCCAGCGCAAGAGCGGTTTTGCGCTGACATTCGGCTATTTCCTGCTGCAAGCGATGCCCAAACTGCTGGTCGCGCTGTCCTTCATCGGCACCATCGCCATGCTGTGGGTTGGCGGGGGGATTATCCTGCATGGCACGCATGAGATTGGGTTCCACTTGTTTTCGGACCTGGCGCATGGCGCCGAACATGCGGTTGCCGGTATGACTGGGGCTTTGAGCGGAGTGTTTGGCTGGCTGACCTATGCCGGCGTTTCAGCGATTTTCGGCCTGATCCTGGGCGCGATCATCGCCTTTGTCCTGCGCAATGTCGCGCACATGGGGCATGGTTTTGGAAAGAATGCGGAGGCGCATTGATGGGTGAGGGACCTGTACTTTACACCTGCGCGCGATCACGCGGGCTGCGCGCGACATGGGCCGCGGAAGAAGCAAGCGTCGATATCGACCTGAAAATACTGCCGTTCCCGCCGCGTTACCTCGCGCCTGAATATCTGGAGATCAATCCGCTGGGCACTGTGCCGCTGCTGGTCGACGGTGATGCGCGGATGACGGAAAGCTGCGCCATCGCGCACTACCTTGCCAGCAAGGACGGGCCGAGCGATCTGGTGGTCGCACCGGGTGAGACGGACTACGCACAATATTGCGA